>JANXYW010000302.1 GCA_025355835.1 Chloroflexota bacterium | reverse complement strand
CACCAAAGACCGCTCGTGCGTCGACGTCTGCCCCGTCGATTGCATCCACGACGAGGGCGACGACGACAAGATTCTGTACATCGACCCCGACGAGTGCATCGACTGCGGCGCCTGCGAGCCCGCCTGCCCCGTCAACGCCATTTTTGCCGAGGACGATGTCCCCGACAACATGAAGGCGTACACCGAAATCAACGTACTCTGGTTCAAGGACAAGCCCGCTGCCCGCGCCAAGGTCGACGCCATCGCCCCACCTCCCGCCTAACCAGCGGAGATCCTCGCACCACATCAAAGGCCCGGACACCTCGTCCGGGCTTTCTCGCTTGCCCTACAAGCAGCGCGGTACTCCTCTGGCAGACAGCAGTGCCGTTCTTCGAGGCGTGACAGGTGTATGCTGGCAATCGAAGAAGGGGGTGCAGCAATGGCGACCGACAGCGACCAGCAAGCCTGTCTCGGCTGCGGATATCGCCCTGAGAAGGTCACCAAGCTGTGCGTCAAGTGCCTGACAAAGTGGGGTGAGCTTCCGTCGCGGCCTATTCCTCCCGAGAAGATGTGGGTGGACCCGGCGACACTGCCACTGCCGCCGATCGTCGTGCGGGAGTACACCACGCACAAGGCGTTCGAGGGTGATGCGGCGACGATGACCGCGCGCGGCTACAGCGTGCTCTCGGTCAATGAGAAGTCACAGAACGCGGGCTGTCTTCGCATCCTGACGCTTGGCCTGCTGTCGCTGGTGGTGCGCCCTGAGTCGCATATCGTCGTTACCTATCAGAAGCAGGCGTAGATGCCAGAGACGTTCGGACAGCGACTGGCGCGATCCTTCAAAGCCGGGGTGGCGCCCGACACGCCCGGCGAGCAGCGGGGAGATCCTGTTGTCGTCAAGGAGTACGGCAACCGAGGTGCCTACGAGCGCGGCGCCCGTGACATGGCCGCGCGAGGTTACGCCGTCACGTCGGTCGTCGAACAAAGCCAGAACGCAGGGTGCCTTCGACTCATGACGCTCGGACTGTTCGCGCTCGTCGTGCGTCCCAAGGCGCACTTCGTTGTTACCTATCAGCGGCGCTAACTGAGGGAACCTGCCGGTTCGCCATGAGAGGAGGACGACCCGATGGAAAACGCCGAGCGAGCGCCCGTAGCGGTGTGTGCGTACTACGACCTCGACACCTTCTATGGCGAGGCGAAGGCATACGCCGAACTCGGCTTCTTTCCGGCGACTGTGACGAACCAGCCGCAACGTGCTGGGTTGATCCGAATACTGCTGCTCAACTTCTTCGCGCTGCTGTGGCAACCCGCGCCCGTCCTCGTCGTCACCTACATCAAGAGGTAGTTCATGTCCTACGCGACCGACCGCGCGGAGATGGAAGCCGAATTGGAGAACTGGGCGAAGGATCGCAACGTCGCGTACCTCGAGATTAGTGTGCTCGGCTGCGCCGCCTGTATGGCGCTGGATGGTGTCACGTACGGAGTGAAGCGCGCCATGAAGGACATGCCGCTGCCCAACAGCAGTTGTACCCGCAAGCGGTGCGAGTGCGTGTTCGTCGGCGTCATGCGTGACGAGGCCGGGGCCACCACGCGCAAACTCGATCATCCCTGATCCAACTCCCACGCACTGACTACCCCGAACACTGTTCCATAAACTTCCCCCCACGCGCGCGTGAGAGACCTTAGGATTTGGGAGGCACCGGCCGTGCGTCCCGTCACGCCCTTCGCGCTCCTTCGTGTCCTTCCCGGCTATCGTCGCCCTCTGACCAGCGAAGCGCCGTCAGACAGCCGCACAACGCGGTCAGTGTCTGGTCAGAATCGAGCGTTAGGATGTGAAAATTAGGGCCAGCGACGGACTTGCCCTCACTGCCGCTGGCCCTGGTTGGTGGCGGGGTGGCGCGTCACGTCCGCGTGATCGCGCCGCCCTCCGCCGTCGGTTGCTCATCATCGCCCGCAAGTGCGCCCTGCGCCCGCTCGATCCGCGTCCGCCGCTGCGTGCGTTGCCAGGCGATTGATGCCTCAGCGGCCAGAATCAGCAGCCCCGACCATATCACGATATCCCCCGGGCTGGCCACGAATCCGTTCTGCCCGATCGGCACCACGATGATGTCGCCGAGAGTCGGCAGCCGCCCGCTGCCGCTCTCGACGAGAATGTCCTTCGAGCCGCGGATCCACGCGCCGGTCGCGAACGTGTCCGCATTCTCGTAGCCCACCGCCCGCACGAGCGTGGCGCGCTCGAACGGCATCAGTCCGCCGTTCGCGACGATGACGCACAGGTTCGCGACCAAGCCCACGATCATCACCCACACGCCCATGCGCGCCCGATACGGCCAGAGCGCCAGCGGCGTCGCCGCGATCGTCGCCGGCACGATCACCCGCACCGCCAGCCCCCACGGCGAAAAGCGAATCGCCCCGAACTGCAGCATCACTAGCACCAGCGCCACCACAGCCGCAAACGTGGCCGAATTCCTAGAAACCAACTCCCAAGTCCTCCCGCAGCAAAGCTCGGGCGCCTCAGCGCCCAAACC
>JANXYW010000297.1 GCA_025355835.1 Chloroflexota bacterium | reverse complement strand
GGCAGCGTGCTCCAGAACTCGCGCAGCAGCGGGATGAATGTCGCGGGCTTGCGGGTGACGAAGTGGCTTTCGCCGGCCAGGTACGTGTAGCGCGCGTACGAGAACTTCGACGGCAGATCTTCGCACGTGCGAACGGCCAGTGGATCGTGCTCGGCGGCGAAGAACATCGTCGGCGGGCCGGATGACGGCAAATGTTGATCGTCCATCGGCGCCTGACCTTCGGCTTCGCAGGCGAACGCTTCCGCATCGCCGCTCATGACCCGAGCGCGGTTCGCCGCCGACGGTTCTTCGCCCGGAAGCGCGGGCGTTCCTTCGTTCGCGTGCGTCGTCCCGACCATGCCCTCGTCACGCAGCATCTTCGCGCGCTTGAGCATGCGGCCGATCGGGCGGCCGAGGGGCTCCGGCATCGGATACGCGCCGTTGGCGGCGAGCGAGCGGATGCGCGACGTGTCGGCGTGCAGGAGCGCGAGCACGACCTGACCGCCCATCGACTGACCGAACACATCTGCGCCGGTCGCGGACTCCACTTCGAGGACGGCTAGCGCATCGGTCGCGTTCTTGCGCCAGCCGTAGGCGGCCGCGTCGTGCGGCTTGTCGCTGCGGCCGTGTCCACGGAGATCGATCATGATCAGACGACGCTCCGCCGACAGCGCGTCGACCCAGCCGTACTCGTACCAGGCTTCGAGCGTGCCGAACGCGCCGGTGATCAGCAGCAGCGGCCGGCCTTCGCCCGCGGTCTCGTAGTAGGTGCGGACTCCGTCGGATGCGGTGATGTGTGGCATGTTGTGGCCCTTTCGCTGTTTCGCCATGGCTGCGCTGCGCGGAAAACGAAGACGCGGGCTGAAAAGCCCGCGCCACGTTCGTTTCGCCTGGGATGCGGGCGCAACCCGTTGCGCCCCTACAGCGCCTTAGCTTTCGCCGACGCGGTGGCAGGCGACCATGTGGCCGCCGCCGACATCGCGCCACTCCGGAATAACGGCCCGGCATTCGTCGATGGCGATGGGGCAGCGGGTGTGGAAGACGCAGCCGGGAGGCGGGCGCAGCGGGCTTGGCACGTCGCCGGTGAGGATGATGCGCTCGCGCGTCTTCTCAACAGCGGGATCGGGCACGGGCACGGCCGAAAGAAGCGCCTTGGTGTATGGGTGCAGTGGGTTGTCGTAGAGCTCGTTGCGGTCGGCCAGCTCCATCATCTTGCCCAGGTACATGACGCCGACGCGGTCGCTGATGTGGCGAACGACGGAGAGGTCGTGGGCGATGAACAGGTACGTCAGACCGAACTGCTGCTGCAGGTCCTCCATCAGGTTGATGATCTGCGCCTGGATCGACACGTCGAGCGCCGACACTGGCTCGTCGGCGACGATGAAGTCCGGTTCGACCGCGAGCGCGCGCGCGATGCCGATGCGCTGGCGCTGGCCGCCGGAGAACTCGTGCGGGTAGCGGTTGGCGTAGTAGGGGTTGAGCCCGACGACGCGCATCAGATCCTGGACGCGCTCCTTGCGGTTCTTGCTGCCCTTCGCGAGACCGTGGATCTGCAGTGGCTCGCCGATGATCGAGCCGACCGACATGCGCGGGTTCAGCGACGCGTACGGGTCCTGGAAGATCATCTGCATGCGGCGGCGCATCCGGCGCATGTCGCCGGAGCCGAGCTTCGTCAGTTCGGTGCCGCCGAAGTTTACGGTGCCGGCGGTCGGCTTGTAGAGCTGCAGGATCGCGCGGCCTGTCGTCGATTTGCCGCAGCCCGATTCGCCGACGAGGCCGAGCGTTTCGCCCTTCTTCACTTCGAGCGAGAGCCCATCGACCGCCTTCACGTCGGCGATCTTGCGCTGGATGATCAGGCCGGCCGTGATGGGAAAGTACATTTTGAGACCCTGGACGTTGACCAGGATGTCCGAAGCCGTCTCAACCTTGGCCGTGTCCATCGTTTGGCTTGTCATGAGGTGACTCCGCTCGTCGGTATTGGCGTCTGGATGGTCGGCATGACCCAGCACGCCGCGTGGTGCTTGTCGCCGGCGGAATCCAGCGCCGGTATCTCCGTGAGACACTTGTCGATCTTGTACGCGCAGCGCGGCGCGAATGAGCAACCGGCAGGCCTGTGCACCAGATCCGGAGGCACGCCTTCGATGGGGATGAGGCGATCCCTCTTCCCCTGGTCGAGGCGCGGCACCGACTTCAGTAGACCGATGGTGTACGGGTGCCGGGGGTTCGCGTACAGCTCGTCGGCGGGCGCCGTTTCGACGACCTTGCCGGCGTACATCACATTGACGCGGTCGGCATAACGCGCGACGACGCCGAGATTGTGCGTGATGACGACGACGGCCGTGCCAAGCTCGCGGCTGAGGCGCGCCATGATCTCGAGGATCTGCGCCTGAATCGTCACGTCGAGCGCGGTCGTCGGCTCGTCGGCGAGCAGCAGTTTCGGGTTGCACGAGAGCGCCATCGCGATCATCACGCGCTGGCGCATGCCGCCGGAGAACTGGTGCGGGTAGTCGTCGAGTCGGGCGCTCGATGCGGGAATACCGACCATATCGAGCAGTTCGGTTGCGCGCCTGCGGGCCTGGCTATTGTCCATCTTCAGGTGCAGCTCGAGTGCTTCCGTGAGCTGGCGCCCGATCGTGAGTACGGGGTTCAGCGACGTCATCGGCTCCTGGAAGACCATCGCGATGCGGTTGCCGCGGATGTGGCGGACTTCCTCCTCGGACATCTTGAGGATGTCGTGCCCCTCGAAGATGATCTCGCCGCCGACGATCTTGCCGGGAGGATTGGGGATGAGGCGAAGAATCGAAAGAGCGCTGACGCTCTTGCCGCAACCGGACTCTCCGACGAGTCCGAGCGTCTCGCCCTCTTCTACATCAAAGGTAACGCCGTCGACGGCGTGAACAACGCCCTCTTCAGTGTTGAACTGCGTCTGCAGGTTTTTTACCTGGAGCAGTGTGCCCATCGAACCTCCCTGATGTGGCGCCAAATGTGCCGTGCCGGCGTCCATTCCGTCGTCGTCGCTGGTGGGGAAGAGGAGACTCGAACTCCTACGCCTTGCGGCACGTGATCCTAAATCACGCTCGTCTGCCAATTCCGACACTTCCCCCGAAGGCGCGGGCGAGCCTGCTGTGCCCGGATACCTGAAGTGCAATGCCGGAACCCGGCCTCACCACGCAGTGGTCAAGTTATACACCCTTCCGCCGTTTGCAGGCTACCCATTACGACAATCTCGCCTGAGGGACGCGCCCGGGGCCGATCCGGTTGTCTTTCGCAGCGGCGGGCCATCGTGCACCATGCCGCGATGGAACCGGGAATCGTGCTGTTCATCCTGGCGGTCGTGCTGGTAGCTACCACGGCGCAGACCGTCGCCGGATTCGGCTTCGCGCTGGTCGCCGTACCGTTCTTCGCAGTCGTCCTGGACGTGCGCGACGCGGTGGTGCTTGTCTCGCTGCTGGGGGTGCTGAACAACGCGATCCTGACGCGAACGGCATGGCGGCACGTGCCGTGGCGGGTTGTCGGTCCGATGCTGGCCGGGGCGTTTGTCGGCATGCCTATCGGTCTGGTCGTGCTGCTTCTGGCGCCGCAGGAGAGTCTGCGGTTGGCGGTCGGCGCGGCGACGCTCGTGATGGCGGCAGCGCTGGTCGCCGGCCTGCGCATCCAGCGCAGCGTCGCGGCGGAGGTTGGCGCCGGGTTGGTGTCGGGCTTGCTGAACACCAGCGTCGGCATGAACGGCCCGCCGATCGTGCTGTACCTACAGGGCCGCGAGCACACGCCCGGCGAGTTCCGCGGCGCGATGGCGGTGTTCTTCTTCGCGTGCAACATAATCACGCTCGCCGGATTCTTCGCCACGGGCATCGTCTCACGCGAGGCGCTGACGCTCTGGGCGGCAGCGCTGCCTGCGGTCGCAGTGGGAAGCCTGCTCGGCCACACGCTCGTGCGCCGCGTCGAACCGGCGCTGTTCCGCCGCCTCGTCTTCGTGCTGTTGTCGGCGTCGGCCGTCTCGGCCGTCGCGTCGTCGCTGGTGCGGATGTTTGGGTGATCGTTGGGGGAGCACGGCCACCATGCTGCTACGCCGTGTCAGTTTGACGGCGGGTGCGCCAAAGGCTGCGGTTGACAGGTTGACGGGCGGACGCATATGATACGGGAACATTTCCGCAGAGAGCCGCGAGCGATCGCGAGGCGACGAACAGCAATGCGAACGGACAGTATCAGTAGCAACGTCTCCAGGGTGCGACTTGTCGCGCCCGTCGGGGCGTACGTGGGTCGGACGAGTGTGTCCGGCGTGAGGCGTGAGTATTGAGTTAGCCGCGCGCCACCGCCTTGCAGTTCGACCCACACAGCAGATGCGCTGAGTGGGTTTTTTGTTGTCCATCGCGCGGCACGACGTTCATCGCGGAGACGCGGAGGGCGCGGCGATTGGGAAGGGATTGGGTCATGACGAGTAGTGGTGAGTTTCAAGCAGCAGCGATCGTATCGTGGGCGGAGGCCGCCGCACGCACGTCGCCGCCGCTGCGTGTGACAGGCGTGGTGAAGTCGTTCGGCGGCGGGTTCGACCCGACGCGCGCGCTGCCGTGGCGGCGCAACGCGAAGCGCGAAGTGCCGCGCCGCGTCGTCGACGACGTCTCGTTCGAGATTCGGCGCGGCGAGATCTTCGGCGTCATCGGCGCGAACGGCTCCGGCAAGTCGACGCTGATCCGCATGATCAGCACGCTGCTCCTGCCGGACGCCGGCGAGGTGCACGTGTTCGGGCTGGACGCGGTACGGGATTCGATGCGTGTGCGATCGCTGATCAACCGCGTGTCGGCGGACCCGTCGTTCTTCCGAACGATGACGGCGCTGGAGAACCTGCTGTTCTTCGGCCGAGTGTACGGGCTGACGCCCGGTGAGGTGAAAGAGAAGGCGCCGGAGATCCTGCGGCGACTGGGCTTCGAGTGGGAGCGAGCGTTGGAGCCGATGAGCCATCTCTCGCGCGGACAGCAGCAGAAGGTCGCGGTGGCGCGATCGTTCCTGACGTCGCCGTCGCTGATGCTGCTCGACGAGCCGACGACCGGTCTCGATCCGCGTAGCAAGCGCGACGTGCAGGGCTTCGTGCGCGAAGTACAGCGCGATCACGACGCATCGATCCTGCTGACGACGCACGACATGGAGGAGGCGGAGCTGCTATGCGACCGCATCGCCTTCATCTCTGGTGGCCGCATCGTCGCGGAAGGCACGCCGCTGGAGTTGCGGCAGAAAGTCGCCGGCGGCCGGCCCGTCGAGCAGATCGATATGGAGGACGTGTTCATGGAGCTCACCGGCCGCAGCGTCGAGGAGGACGAGATCGTGGAACCCGTGACCGTTGGGGCGTGACCGCCACGGAACCGCAGATTTCGCCGATTTCGCAGATTGGAAGACCGGAGCCACGAAGGACACGAAGGGGCACGAAGTTTGAAGGGCGTAGAGCTGGAACATGCGCGGCGGATAGGCAAATCGGCCTCTTCCAACCCCCAACAAGAACCTCTGTGTCTCCGTGCCTCTGTGGTGAAAAGAGAACGAACAGGAGTTGAGTGATGGTCGGTCTTGCGGAGCAGTTGCGATTTCCGGCGCGGCCCGGGCGGCACGCGCTGGTGTGGGCGTTCATCGAACGCCAGACGAATCTTTGGAAGCGCTACTGGGCGTGGGAGGTCGTGTGGCTGGTGTACGGCGTGGTGAACACGCTGGCCGTCACGCTGATCGCGAACCAGGTGGACCAATCGAGCGTCGGTCAGAGCATCGACGTGTCGCGGCTCGTGTTGTTCTTGCTGATCGGCACGCTCGTCTGGGCGTTTCTGTCGGCGGTGTTGGACGACATCAGTCTCGTGATTTCTTGGGAGCGCTGGGAAGGGACGATCGAGCACACGCTGATGGCGCCGGTCGAGCGTTGGCTGCACCTGTCGGGCATGGTGCTGTTCGGCATCATGCACGCAACGGTGCGGACGCTGATCATCTTCGCGATCGCGCTGCCGTTCTTCAGTGTGCATCTCGGACAGGCGGATTGGTTCGCGGCGACGGTCGTGCTGCTCGTCGGAAGTTTCAGCGTTGCGGGACTGGCGATCTTTGCGGGCATCTTGCCGATGTTGTACCCGGAACGCGGCCAACAGATGTCGATGATGATCCAGGCGTTCGTGCTGCTGGTGTCTGGCGTGTACTACGAGGTCGGCGTGCTACCGGCGTGGCTGCGGATGTTCTCCTACGTCTCGCCCGCGACGTACATCCTCGACGGCATCCGCAGCGCGATCATCGATGGCGACAGCCTGATCGATGTGTGGCAGCAGCTTGCGGCGCTGGCCGCGTTCGGCGTCGTGCTGATCCCCGGCGGCCTGGCAACATTCGCCGCGGCGGAGCGCTGGGCGAAGAAGACCGGCCGCCTGAAGCGGCAGGGGTAGGCCTGGGCTTGGAGGTTGGAGGTTGGAGGTTGGAGGCGGGAGACGGGAGACGGGAGACGGGAGACGGGAGTATACTGAAGGGCTATGGAAACCAAGAAAATCGAGAAGGCAGTTGTTCGGCGCAAGAATTCGCGAGAGACGGCCGCAGAGAAGCCGCGCAACATCTGGCGGGAGTTGAGCGCTATCGGTACGTCTATCCCGGTACCTCAGCGCCGCGCTCTGCCGCGCGACGGCGCGAGAAATCTCGATCACTATCTGGATGGCTCACCGAAAGAAGATTAGGTGCGCCAGCTGTTCGTCGATACGGCATTTCACGTCGCTTTATTCAACGATGCTGACGATCTGCATCGCCGCGCTATCCGTCTTTCCGACGAATTGACACAGGATCTTTCGATACGGTTCGTCACTACCGAATCTGTGCTGGTCGAGTTTCTGACGTTCGTGCGGCGGGCTGGGCCGCAGTCGCGGCTCGGAGCCGCGGGCTACGTGGATGCGCTTCGCACCAAGCCTGGCGTGACCATCCTTCCTCAAACGCCAGAACTGTTTAATGCGGGCCTCGATCTCTATCGCGCGCGGCCGGACAAGAGCTACAGCATGACGGACTGCATGTCGATGGTCG
>JANXYW010000291.1 GCA_025355835.1 Chloroflexota bacterium | reverse complement strand
CGACACGGGCTCCTTCGCCGTCTACGCCGCCGTCGATCCGAAGAAGGCGGTCGAAGCCGCAAAGGCCCTGATCGAAGAGCTGAGCCGCCTGCGCGCGAACGGCGTGACAGACGAAGAATTGCACAAGGCGAAAGAGCTATCGAAGGGGCGTCTGCTTCTTCGAATGGAGGACACGCGAAGCGTTTCCGGCTGGCTGGGCGGCCAGGAGATGCTCAACGGCGAGATCAGGACGCCCGATGAAGTCGTCGCGCTGGTCGAAGCCGTCACGATCGACGACATGCGCCGCGTCGCAAAGAAGGTCTTCGACGAAAACCAACTCACGATGGCGCTCGTCGGCCCCTTCCGCAGCGAGAAGCGTTTCGCGCCGCTATTGAAGTTGTAGGGTGTGGCGACCGCATCTAGACCGCCGCGGATCGTGACGATCTTCGGTCCGACGGCCGTCGGCAAAATGACCGTCGGGCAAGAACTCGCGAAACTCACTGGCTTCAAACTCCTCTACAACCACATGGTCACCGATCTCGTGACGGAGTTCTTTCCGTTCGGCACACCTGGGTTCCATCGTCTCGCCCGCACCTTCACCCACGAGCTTCTCGACACGGCAGCCGAGGCAGGCCTCGATCTGATCCTTACGCACGCGCTCGTCTTCGGCTCCCCGAACGCCCGCAGCCTCATCGACGAGCTCGCTGCACCCTTCATCGATCGAGGCGGCGAGGTCTTCTACGTGGAGTTGGCGGCACCGCTGGAGGACCGGCTCGAGCGCAACGAATCCCAGAACCGCCGCCGGCACAAAAAGCTCGATTGGGCGACGCCGGATCGTCTACGCGAGCTCGAGACATGGGGCCGGTGGAACAGCGAAGGCGACTTCCCCTACCCAGACCGCCACATCGTCATCGATAACACGTATGTCCCAGCCGCCGACGCGGCTATGACCATCAGGGAGCGGTTCGCTCTGTGATCAATGCCACCCAACCATACGACACGGGAGCGCGCCTTCCATCCTCCGCATTCGTGCTCTTCGTGCCCTTCGTGGATCGTCGCTACCCCCCGCGCCATACTGAACCATGACCACAGAAGCCGTCCGGCTCACCGCGCTCGCGTCCTGCGCCGGCTGCGCCGCGAAGGCGGGGCTCGCCACGCTCGCCCAGGTGCTGCGGCCGATCACCGACACGTTCGATCCGGCCAAATTCCCTGATTTGCTCGTCGGCCTCGACGGCCCGGACGACGCTGCCGTCTATCGTATCAGCGACGACGTAGCGATCGTGCAGACGGTCGACTTCTTCCCGCCGGTCGTCGACGACCCGTACACCTTCGGCGCGATCGCCGCGGCCAACGCCATGAGCGATGTCTACGCCATGGGCGGCGAAGTGCTGATGGCGCTGAACATCGCCGCATTCCCGCAGGACCTCGATCTGGCGATCCTCGCCAGCATCTTCCTCGGCGGCGCAGAGAAGATCGCCGAAGGCGGCGGCGTCATCGCCGGCGGCCACACCGTCTATGACGTCGAGCCGAAGTACGGCCTCGCCGTCACCGGCATCATCCACCCGAAGAAGATCTTTGCGAAAGCGGGCGGCCAGCCGGGCGATGCCCTCGTGCTGACGAAGCCGCTCGGTACCGCACTCTTGCTCACCGCCGCACGCGACGACAAAGATCCCTCAGACTATGCAGCGGCAGCGATCACCAGCATGCTCACGCTGAACCGCCATGCCTCCCACCTCGCACGCGAAGCGAACGCGCACGCGATGACGGATGTCACCGGCTTCGGCATCCTCGGCCATGCGCGCGAGATGGCGACGCGCAGCGGCATGCGATTCGTCATCGAGTCGTCGCGCGTGCCCGCATTTCCCGGCGCGCTCGAGTTCGCGACGAACGGTATCGTCACCGGCGGCGCAAACCGCAACCGCGAAGGCCTCGCCGACCACGTCGCATTTGCAACGAGTATCGACCCTGCGATCGAAGCGCTCCTCTTCGATCCGCAGACATCCGGCGGCCTACTGATCGCGCTGCCGCAACCCGCTGCAGATGCGCTCGTAGCGCGGCTGCACGACGATGGCCTGCCCGGCGCGATCGTCGGGCGCGTGGAGTCGGGCTCGGGCGTTCGGGTGGAGCAATGAACGAGAGCGCCGACCTGAGCAAGCCGCCACAACCGTTCTGTTTCTTTCACAATCACAAGTCGGCTACACGGCACGTCGCCCTTCGCGGGATGCCCGACGGAGACCGCGCTCGTGCTTCTTCGTGGTTCGCATCTACGCTGTGCGAACGCTGTTTTGATGCACTCAACGAGCGCCAACTTAGAAAGCAGTCCGACATGAACGTCTGGTGGGAGATGGATGGCACTCAATCCGACAACACGGCCGGACGCGGACACGTGGATCCGACGACCAACCCGGCGCCCGCGACCGGCGAGGGTTCGTCGCCGTCACGCCGGAGCGATTCCTACAAGAAGTTCGGAAAGAAGACACCGAGCCATCGGTACCGCAACGATCCAAAGCGGCGCTTTGGTGACAGCTAAACGATCAAGAACGCTTCGGTGCACCGTAGAGGTAGTGCTCAAGATTGCGCGCACCGTCCCGCGGATGCCGCGCCAACTCTTCCTCCGGGATGCGTCGCCCAATGTCGGCGAGATCATCCCAAAAGGTTCGCAGAGGTTTCTTCGATGCAACGGCCTTCCGCGGCTTGGCCGCGGTCCGCGGGCGCAATGCTGATTTTCGTACAGTCATAGCGTCGAAAGTATAGCGAACCTCAATCCGCTCGTCTGCGCTTCGGCTCCAATACCGCCGGCAGATACGCGCCCCCTCTCCGCCGGGCGGAGAGGGTCGGGGTGAGGTTCCCCCGCCCACATTCACCCGAACTCGTCTCTCCAACCCTCCTTCGTGCCCTTCGTGCCCTTCGTGAATCGGGCCCCTGGGCGTCCCGATTCAGCGCCAACAGTCGATAAACTACTGCAACACACTCACGAACGGAGCTCCATGTGAACGTACTCTTCGCCGCAGTTGAGATGAGCCCGCTCGCCAAGGTCGGGGGGTTGGGCGATGTCGCCGGATCACTGCCGCGCGCGCTGCGCGCCAACGGCGACGATGTGCGCGTCGCGATGCCGATGCACGGCACCATCGAGCGCACGGCGCTCAATCTCACGCACCTGCTCGCTGGCGTGAAGGTGCCGTGGCCCGGCGGCGATGAGCGCGTCGATGTCTGGCAAGCGGACGTCCGGGGCGTGCCGGTCTACCTGCTGGAAAACGCGCGCTACTTTGGCCGACCGAACGTCTACGGATCCGACGACGACAAAGAACGCTTCCTCTTCTTCTGCGACGCGCTGCTCGCCTGCGCGCCACACCTCGGCTTCCGCCCCGATGTCATCCACGCGCAGGACTGGCACTCCGCGCTGCTGCTCACGCGCCTCGCCGCGGACGAGTCGCACCCGTGGGCCGATGCAGGCCGCGTCTACACCATCCACAACCTCGCGCTGCAGGGCGATTTCGATCGCGCGTTCGCCCAAACGCACAGCATCGCCCCGATCGAACTAATACCGCCCGACGGCCTGCCGCCTACGATCGCGTACAGCGGCATGGCGCAGGGCATCATGCAGGCCGACCGCGTCAACACCGTCAGCGACAGCTACGCGAAAGAGATCATGACGCCGGAGTACGGCGCCGGCCTCGATGCGCTGCTGCGCGCGCGCGCCGATGTGGTGTCGGGCATCGTCAACGGCATCGACTACGACGAGTTCAATCCCGAGACCGATCCCGCGATCCCGCAACACTTCAACGCAGACACGCTCGACCTGCGCCTGATCAACAAGCGGGCGCTGCAGCAACAAGCAGGCTTGCCCGCAGGCGGAACCGCGATGCTGTTCGCCACGGTGACGCGCCTCTTTACGCAGAAGGGCATCGATCTGGTCGCCGTGGCGTTCGATGCGCTGCTCGCGGCGCGCAACGTGCAACTCGTCGTGCTCGGCACGGGCGATGACGACGTGCACAAGATGCTGGCTCACCTGGAAGCCAAATACCCGGGCAAGGTGAAGATCTGGTTCGACTTCAATCCCAAACTCGGTCAGCAGATCTATGCCGGCTGCGACGTGTTCCTCATGCCGTCGCGTTACGAGCCGTGCGGCCTCGGTCAGCTCATCTCGCTGCGATACGGCGCCGTGCCGCTCGTGCGGCGCACCGGCGGCCTCGCCGATACGGTGGAAGACGCCGATCTGCCGCAGCAGTCCGGTACAGGATTCGTATTCGACGCCGCGAACGCGCAGGAGTTGCAGGAGGCCGCCGAGCGCGCGCTGGCCGCGTTCGAAAGGCCAGCGGAGTGGCGCGCGTTGCAGGAGCGCGGCATGCGCCAGGACTGGTCGTGGAGCCGCGCCGCCGGCAAGTATCACGACCTCTACACCGCCTCTATCGCCGACCGCCGCGAAGCGCGCGCAGCCGATCGCGCGCACGAGGCATCAGCGTGAGTGACGGCGGCGACGTGTTCGCTGGCATCGACCTCGGCGGCACGAAGATCCTCGTGCTCATCGCAGGCGCCGACGGCCGCGTGCTCGGTCAGGCGCGCGTCGCCACGCAGGCCGCGCAAGGCCCCGAAGCCGTCATCGCGCGCATCGCCGATACAGTTCGCGCCGCCGCGGCCGACGCACAGATCGAACTCTCGACGATCCGCGCGGCAGGCGTCTCCGCCCCCGGACCAATCGATGTTGCCGAGGGCGTGATCACCGACCCGCCGAACCTGCCTGGCTGGCACAACGTGCCGCTGGCGAAGACGCTGCACGATCGTCTCGCCATCCCGACGCTGCTCGAGAACGACGCCAACTGCCAGGGCGTCGCCGAGCACCAGTTCGGCGCCGGCCGTGGCTACGCCGACATGATCTTCATCACGGTCAGCACGGGCATCGGGGGCGGCATCATCATCAACAATGAGCTGTATTCCGGTACGTCCGGCGCGGCGGGCGAAGTCGGCCACATCGGCGTCAGCATCGATGGCCCGACCTGCGGCGCCGGTCATGTCGGCTGTCTCGAAGCCTTCGCATCCGGCACGGCGATCGCCGCGCGCGCGAAAGAGATGATCGCCGCCGGCGGCCTCATTCGCACCGCGCGCCTGGCCGAGCACGATCCGCCCGTTTCGGCGAAAACGGTGTTCCTGGCCGGACAGCAAGGCGAAGCGGAAGCAACGGCGCTGATCGAGTCAGCCGGCCGCTACCTCGGCATCGGCCTGGCCAGTCTGATCAACATCTTCAACCCGCAGGCCATCGTCATCGGCGGCGGCGTTGCGAACATGGGCGAAACGATCCTCGGCCCCGCCGTCGAGACCGCCCGCACGCGCGCCTTCGCCCAATCCTTCACCGACGTCCGCATCGTAGAAGGCGAACTAGGCGAGCGCGCAGCGGCTCTGGGTGCGATCGCGGTCGCGCGCGACGCGGTTGCGAAGGCCCGGATCTAGATCCTGTCGCCTCCAACCTCCAACCGACCGATATACTCCCAACGTGCCCCGTCCATCGCATCACATCGTCACCTTCGCGATCTTTTCGCTGATCGCCACCGCATCGTTCACCGGATGCGGCGTCATCGG
>JANXYW010000285.1 GCA_025355835.1 Chloroflexota bacterium | reverse complement strand
GCGGCGTGGCACGGCGGCGAACACGAGATGTATGGCATACCCTTCCCCGCGATCAAGGAGCGGCAGGATCGCCTCGACGAAGCGATGCAGCTGATCCGGATGCTCTTTCACGCGGATGGGCGCGTCAACTTCGCCGGCAAGTACTACTCGCTGAAGGACGCGGTCTTCGTGCCGAAGTGCGTGCAGCGGCCGCACCCGCCGATCATGATCGGTGGCGGTGGCGAGAAGCGCACATTGAAAGCGGTCGCGAAGTACGGCTACGTGATGAACGTCTTCGGCACGCCGGACGTCGTCAAGAAGAAGATCGAGGTGCTCGAGGGCCACTGCCGCGACATCGGCCGAGACCCGGCGGAGATCGAAAAGACGATCGCCGCTTCGATGATCGTGACCGACAACCAGGGGCTGATCGATCGCCTCGTCGGCTTGTTCGGTACGGGCATGGGGCTGTCCGCCGACGAAGCCAAGAAGATGCTGCCGATCGGCCCGCCCGCGCACGTGCGGAGCGTCGTCGAGGCGTACGCGGCCGTCGGCGTGACGACGATCATCGCCCAGACGCAGGGGCCTTGGAAGCGCGAGATCTACCAGCGGATGAACGACGAGGTCGTCGCGGCCTTCACATAGCTTCGAAACGAGGCCTAAATTAGGCGTCAAGATCGTTGCAAGGGGCCTCGTAACAGTGTTACTGTACGTTGTCTAACAGTAGTTTCCCGTCCGAGAGCCCGTCGCGAAACGCCTACGCTTCGCCCGTCCTGACGACAAGGAAACATTCATCGGAGGTCGTCAGGTGGCATTCAGCGACAGGACGTTGTCGTGCGTGGACTGCGGAGCGGAATTCACATTCACCGCAGAAGATCAGGAGTTCCACGCAAGCCGTGGCTTCTCTAACGAGCCGAAGCGGTGCCCGGATTGCCGGCGCGCACGCAAGGCAACCCGTGGCGACACGGGTGGTGGTGGCGGCGGCGGGTACGGTGGTGGTGGCGGCGGCGGTGGTTACTCGTCGGGCCCGCGCCAGATGTACCCGGCACAGTGCGCGAACTGCAGCAAGGAAACGGAAGTACCGTTCCAGCCTCGCGGTGACAAGCCGGTGTACTGCCGCGATTGCTTCCAGCAGCGCGCACCCGACGGCGGCGGCCGCAGCGGCGGCGGCGGTGGTGGTCGCAGCGGTGGCGGTGGCTATGGCAGCGGTGGCGGAGGCGGATACGGCGGTGGTGGTGGCGGTGGCAACGGCGGACGCCGCTACTAGAACGAACCGCACGACAATCGAATAGCGAAGGACGGACGCCACGAGGCGTCCGTCTTTTTGCGTACGGGCTGTACTGGTGCGTCGATGGCTGACGCCAACACGAGCGAGGGCACGCCACCGCGTGCCCCTACGATGCGTCGATCCGGCTACGTAGCCGGCCGCACGATCGCTGCCGCGCCGTGGCCGTTCGCGGCGGGCTTGCCGTTCGACGCGGCGGCGCCGTTTGCGCCCACGGGGTGCTGCTCGTACGTCATGCGGTAGAGGTTCGAGTACCGGCCGCCGAGCGCCAGCAGGTCGTCGTGCTTGCCCTGTTCGACGATGCGACCGTGCTCCAGCACGACGATGCGGTCGGCGTTGCGGATCGTCGACAGCCGGTGCGCGATGACGAACGATGTGCGTCCTTCGAGCAGCGTGCTCAGCGCGCGTTGCACGATCACTTCGGTCTGCGTATCGACGTTCGCCGTCGCTTCATCCAAAATGAGGATGCGCGGGCGCGCGATGATCGCGCGGGCGAAGCTGATCAGCTGGCGCTGACCGACCGAGAGGTTCATGCCGCGCTCGTGCAGGTATGTTCCGTAGCCCTCTCCGAGCCGCGCAATGAAGTCGTGCGCGCCGACCGTGCGAGCTGCGTCTTCGATCTCGGCATCGGTCGCGTCTTCGCGTCCGTAGCGGATGTTTTCGGTGACGGTGCCTGAGAAGAGGAACGGCTCCTGCAACACCAACCCCATGCGGCGGGAGAGGCTCTTGTGCGAGATCTTCCGCACGTCGATGCCGTCGATCTCGATCGAGCCTTCGGTCACGTCGTAGAAGCGCGGCAGCAGCGCCGTCAGCGTCGTCTTGCCGGCCCCCGTCTGACCGACGAACGCGATCGTCTCGCCGGGCACGACGTGCAGGTCGATGTCGTCCAACACCGGTACATCATCGACGTAGCGGAACGTCACGTGGTTGAAGTCGACGCGGCCGGTGACATCGTCGATATCGATGGCGTCTTCGGCGTCCTCGAACTCCGGCTTCGTGTCGAGCACTTCCAGCACACGCTCGCCGCCGGCCATCGCCCGCTGGAGCTGCGTGTACTGGAGCACGAGGTCGCGCACCGGGTCGAAGAAGAGCTGGAGCTGCAATGCGAAACCTATGAGCGCTGCGACCGTCATGTCGCCGTGAAGTGCGCGATAGCCACCGTAGCAGACCACCAGCGACATGCCGAGCGCGACGATCACTTCGACGGCCGGCGTCACGGCGGCGGTGAGGCGGCCCGCATTCACGTTCGCACGAAGGTTCTGCTGGTTGATCTGGTCGAACCGCTGCGCGTTTTCGTCTTCACGCGAGAGGCTCTGGATCACGCGCACGCCGGATACGTTCTCCTGAAGATTCGCGTTCACGACGGCGATTGCCTGGCGGACGCGGATGAATGCTGTGCGCGAGTAGCTCTGCCACACGGCCATCGTGATCACGAGCAGCGGCACAACGGTGAACGTCACCAGCGCCAATCGCGTATCGAAGTACAGCAGGAATCCGACAGAGATGCCGATGCCGGCGATATCGCCAATCACGGTCAGGAATCCGCTGGTCATCAGGTCTTGCAACGAAGTGACGTCGCTGGTCACGCGCGACATCACGCGGCCGACCTCGTTGTTATCGTAGAACCGCAGCCCAAGCTTCTGCAGATGCGCGAACATATCGCGCCGTAGCCCCAGTAACAGCCGGTGGCCAATCCATCCCGTCGAGGTGAGCTGTGTGTAGTAGAAGATCGCCGATGTCGCCGCGAGGAGGATGTACACCGTTCCCCAGGCGTTCAGCGAGCGGATGTTATGGCCGCTCGCGGCCACCAGCCAACCACCGAGATCGACCTTGCCGACTTTTTCGCCGCTGGCCACGGCAATCAATCCGGCGATCGCCAGCGGCATCGTGCGCGTCATCGCTGCGTAGCCCAGTGTGCCGATCAGCGCCAGCATCAGCCGCCCGCGATACGGTTTGACGAACTGGAACAGCCGGACCACCACGCGGTGGTTGTAGACGGAGCCCAGCTCGTCGTCGTCCCAGCCGTCCGTGCTGCGCTTGAGCGAGTTCGGCCGCAGATTGTTCTGCCAGTTGCCGCCGCCGCTCCAGCCGCCCGCTGCCCCCGCGCCACCAAAGAACGTCATATCACCTCATCGGCGCCGTCGCCGATCGCATCCTGTAGCGTGGGCTTTCTAGCCCGCGCGGTCGATTCCGTCTCGTAGCGCGGGCTTTCCAGCCCGCGCGGCGCCTATACCAGCGCCATCATCAGTACCCGCGGAGCTTAAGCTCCGCCCAAATCCCCGTGCGCCGCACGCTGCGACCTCACCCCGACCCTCTCCGCCCGGCGGAGAGGGAGACTGGTGCCGACCAAACTAGCTTCCGCCGCCGGCGACCGACGCCACCGCCTCGACACCGCCGGTCGCATCGACCTGCGCCAGCCGCTCCTTTTCTTGCTCGAACGCTTCTTCCTGATCGCGCAGCTCGAGGTCGTAGATCTCGGAATACGGGCCGCCGCGTTTGATCAGCTCTTCGTGGCGGCCATGCTCAACGATGTTGCCATCCTTCAGCACGAGAATCTGATCGGCGGACTTCACCGTCCGCAGCCGCTGCGCGATGACGAACGTCGTGCGACCCTTCATCAGCTCCGCCAATGCTTGCTGGATGAGGTACTCAGTCTCCGTGTCCACACTCGATGTCGAGTCGTCGAAGACGAGGATCTTCGGATCGAGCAACAACGTGCGCGCGATCGAGATGCGCTGCTTCTGGCCGCCCGAGACCGTGACGCCGCGCTCGCCCACCCACGTGTCGTAGCCGTCAGGCAGCGTCTC
Source organism: Chloroflexota bacterium (assembly GCA_025355835.1). Classification (GTDB taxonomy): domain Bacteria; phylum Chloroflexota; class Dehalococcoidia; order DSTF01; family JACRBR01; genus JANXYW01. The sequence goes on along the minus strand of JANXYW010000285.1, from coordinate 1,587 downwards.
AATGAAGTCGTGGATGCGCGCGAGCTTCGCGACGCGAACAACGTCCTCGTCGGTGGCGTTCGACGCGCCGTACGCGATGTTGTCGCGGATGGTCGCCGAGAACAGAAAGACATCCTGCTGCACGATGCCGAACGTCCGCCGCAGCGATGCCAGCGTCGCATCGCGGATATCGACGCCGTCGATCGTGATCGAGCCGCCCGTCACGTCGTAGAAGCGCGGCATCAGGTTGACGACGGTCGTCTTGCCGCTGCCGGTCTGTCCCAGCAGCGCGACGACTTCGCCGGGCTTCGCGTCGATGTTGACGTGACGCAGTACCGGGCTGATCACGTCGTACCCGAACGACACGTCGTCGAAGCGCACGTGTCCGGTGACGCCCTTCAGTTCGGCCGCGCCCGCCTTCTCCTGTACGGCCGATTCCGCATCGAGAATGTCGTAGATGCGCTGGCCGGACGTGCCTGCGCGCGCCCACAGCAGCGTGATGAAGCCGAGGCTGCGCACAGGCAGCTGCAGCATCGTCAGGTACAGCATGAAGACGGCGAGATCGCCAGGCTTGAGGTTGCCGTGCAGGATCTGGTTCGCGCCGAACCACGCCGTCGCCACCATCGCGAACGCCCAGACGCCGTTGATGATCGGCGAGTACGTCGCCTGGATGCGGTTCGTCGCGTACGAGTTCTCGAAGAGCTTCTGGGCCTGGTCGTTGAACTTGCGCTTCTCGTAGTCCTCGCGTCCGAACGCCTTTACCACACGCATGCCGCTGAGGTTCTCCTGCAGCACGACGCCCAGCTCGCCCTGCAGATTCTGCACCTGCATCCAGATCGGCCGCAGCTGCGACGTCATGCGAATGGCGATCGCCGCGGTCGGCGGGATGAATACCCAGCTCAGCAGCGCGAGCTGCCAGTCCGTCGTCACCATCAGGATCAGCGTGGCGATCAGCAGCACGACGACGTACATCAGGCGGATGAAGCCCAGGCTGACGAACATGCGCACGCCTTCGACGTCCTGCGTCGCGCGCTGCATGATCTGCCCGGTTTGCGCCTTGTCGTGGTACGCAAAGCTCATCCGCTGCAAGTGGTTGTAGATGTCGTTGCGAATGTCGTACGCGATGCGCTGCGACACCCACTCGCCCGTGTAGCTCTGCCAGAACTGGAAGATGCCGCGCGCCGCGGCCGCGGCAGTGATCAGACCCGCCGCAATGAGCAGCGTCCGCAAGCTGCCGTGGGCGACGGTAATGTCGCCATCCTTCGAAGCATTGACGCCTTGGTCGATGGCGTAGCCCACCAGCTTCGGGCCGATGAGCTGGAACGCCGTCAAGCCCGCCAGCGATACGCAGGCGACGAAGACGCGCGCCTTGTACGGCCGCGCGTACGAGAGCAGCCGGATGGGAACCGGGATACGGCGGTGCTTCATGGTGGCGCAGTTTAACGCACTCTAACGTGAACGTAAAGGTTGGCCACGCCCGATCTCGCGCCGCAATCACTGTGTAGGGGTGGGGCTCGCCCCACCCGGCACGCGGTAGCGTGAACCAGCGGCAGGCCTAACCGATCGCCGCGCGTAACGCAGCCGCGAGCTCGTCCAGCTCCGCCCGCG
>JANXYW010000271.1 GCA_025355835.1 Chloroflexota bacterium | reverse complement strand
CCCGTCCACGACGTTGCGCGCGCGCGGCACTCGTCTCGATACTTGAGCGCGGTCTCGTAGCGGTGGTGGCCATCGGCGATGTACACGTCGCAACCGGCGAGATGTTTCGCGATGGCTGCGACGTCTGCTTCGGTCGTGATCGCGGATAACACGTGACGCTGGCCATCCGCCTCGAAGTCGTAGAGCGGCTGGCCGGCGATCGCTGCTAACGGCGGCACGTCCAGCTTGGCGCGATACAGACAGTAGACGGGGCTGACCTGCGTGCTCGTCGCGCGCAACAAGTCGAGGCGATCCGCCTTCGGGCCGGAGAGCGTGTGCTCGTGGGGCTTGATGATGCCCTTGTCCCACTCTTCGAGTCGCACCGCGGCGAAGTACTGTTGACGCCGGAAGCGGCGGCCTTCCCAGCTGTACTCCTGTTCGTACGCGTAGATCGCGGGAGCGGCGTCGCGCATCAGGACGCCAGCACGCCGCCAACTCTCAAGATCGCGGGCGGCGCGGGAGTAGCGGTTGTCCGATGCGCTATCGCGGCCGGACTGCTCTCCGTATTCGATGCGGACGATGTTGTGCGGGCTGCGATCGTAGAGCGCTCGCTGTTCGGCTGGCGAGATGACGTCGTACGGTGGCGCGATCGCGAGCGACGGATCGATGGCTGACGGATCGAAGCGCAAGCCGCGGAACGGGCGGACATCAGCCATGCCGGAGTATATGCGTGCAACGCTGGGGCGCGGAAGGCGCTGGAGCGAAGCTCCGCCCACAACTATATTGTCGCATCATGTCGTTCTATTGCGTGTTCTGCGAGATCGTCGCGCATCGGGAGCCTGGGCAGATTCTGCACGAGGATGAGGATGTCGTCGTCTTCCGCAATCGGCTGAACTGGGTGCCGGTAATGCTGCTGGCCGTCCCACGCGAACACATGCTGCAGGGCGAGCTGTGGACTTCGGGCGCCATCGCCAAGGTCGCAGCCGTTGCCGCGGAGATGGGCGCCAAGCACTGCCCGAGTGGGTTTCGCCTGCTGAGCAACTTCGGGTCCGACGCGATGCAAAGCCAGGCGCACGGCCACGTCCACATCATCGGTGGCACGTACCTCGGCGAGTACGCGTAAAGCTAGAGCTCGATGCCGAGTTGCGTGAGTGCCATGCGCTGCGCGACGTTCAACTGACGAATGCCCGCGGCACCCAGATCGACGAGTTGGTCCATCATCGAGCGCTCGAATGCGGCGCCCTCAGCGGTGCCCTGCAATTCGACGAAGCGGCCGGCGTCTGTCATCACGACGTTGAAGTCGACTTCAGCCGATGAGTCTTCCGGGTAATCGAGATCCAGCAGCGCGCGACCATCGACGACACCAACGCTGACCGCACCGACAAGGCCGCTCATCGGCAGCGCGCCAACGGCGCCGTCCTTCACGAGGCGGTTGAGCGCCTGCGCGAGTGCGACACACGCACCCGTGATCGATGCCGTGCGCGTCCCGCCGTCCGCCTTGATCACATCGCAGTCGATGATGAAGTTGCGCTCGCCGAGAAGGTCGAGGTTCGTGACGCTGCGGAGCGCGCGGCCGATCAGGCGCTGGATCTCCTGCGAGCGGCCGCTCTGCTTGCCGCGCGCGGCCTCGCGATCGGTGCGCGTGTTGGTCGAGCGGGGGAGCATGCCGTATTCGGCGGTCACCCAGCCGCCGCCGGTGCCGCGCAGGAACGCCGGCACGCGATCCTCCATGCTGACGGCGCAGAGCACCCACGTGTTCCCGAATTTCACCATCGCCGAACCTTCGGCGTGCGAGAGGTAGTCGGGCTCGATGGATACAGGGCGCAGCTGATCGGGTGTGCGGCCATCGTGTCTGTTCAAGCGTCATCCTCATTTCGTGGGGTTCGGGGGTCGGTAGAGACTAGCGGGTGATGACGACGGCAGCCAGCTATCGACCGGTCGAGACGCTCCACACGTAGCCGTCCGTCTCGAAGTGCACGGGACCGACGTCCGCGGTGTTGTAGACAGGGCCGTACTCGGACAAGCGATCGACGACTTCCGGGGCCGGGTGCCCGAACGGGTTGTTCTTGCCGGACGATACGACGGAGACCTGCGGCTGGACGGCGGCGAGGAACTCCGCGCTGCTCGATGTCTTGCTGCCGTGATGTCCGACCTTCAGCACCGTGGCGTGCAGATCGACGCCGTCGTTGAGGAGTGCCCGCTCGGCCTTCGCTTCGATATCGGCCGTAAGCAGGAAGCTGACGTCGTGCCACGAGATGCGCACAACTGCTCCGGTGTTGTTGATCTGCGAGTCGCCAGCCTCGGCGGTGTCCGGGCCGAGTACATCCAGCCGCACGCCGTTACCGAGATCGAATACGCCGCCCTGGCTCGCTATGTCGACGGCAACGCCTTCATTGCGTACGGCCTTGCGCCACGCGGTTTCGCCGAAGGACGTCTCGACGCCCGGCCCAGCAAGCACGCGACGGACGCCGTAGCGAGCGAGCACGTCGATGAGACCGAGCATGTGGTCGGCCTGCGGGTGCGTGAGGATCATTAGCTCGATCGAGCGATCGTGCCACGACAGCTCGTCACCGAGCCCGCGGAGGACGGCGCGGCCGGGGCCGCCATCGACAAGTATGTCCTTGCCGTCGGGTGTCTGGATGAGGATCGCGTCTCCCTGGCCGACATCGAGCACGGTCAGGCGCAGACGGGCCGGCGTGGACGGCCAGAACGCGAAGCCGCCGCTCACTACGAGCACGCCTGTCAGAAGCACGACCGTGCCGCGCAAACCGAGACGCCGCAGGTCGAATAAACCCGCACCATCGATGCGGCCGCCAAGCGGATGACCGAAGACTCGGAGTGCGACGAACGCGAGCGCAGTCACCGCGGTGTAGGTCGTGAACGCCCAGAACGACGTGAAGTTCGGAACGGTGGTCGATGCGCCGGGGAAGGATGCCAGCCAGTGAGCGACGACGATCCAGTACGTCAGGGCGTAGTAGCCTGGCGCGGCGAACACGAGACGCCCGACGGGCAACAGTCCGCCGAGCGCGGCCACGAGCGACGTCAGCATGACGAGTCCGAAGACGGGTACGACGAGCAGGTTCGCCGGCAGCGCGACGAGTGAGATGCGGCCGAAGTTCATTGCGATCAATGGCTCCGTGGCGATCGTGGCGGCGATCGTGACGGAGAGCGGTTCGGCGAACCAGGCGCTGACCCAGCGCGGAACGGTATCGCGCCGGAAGACGCGGGCGATCCATTCGATCATCCATTCGCGGATCGGCGACGCGAGGTAGACGATGCCTGCCGTGGCCGCGAACGTCAGCTGGAACGAAATGTCGCGCTCGATGCGGGGATCGAGGCCACTCATGATCGCGGCCGCGAACAGGATCGGCGTGCTGCCGCTGGAACGGCGACCGGCGAGAGATGCCACGACGAGCAGGATGCCCATCATCGTCGCCCGAACAACGGATGGCGATGCGCCGATCAGCGCCGCATACGCAAGCACGACGCCAATCGAGAGGACGAGCGCGCGCCTCCGGCCGAAGACCCAGGCGAGCGCGCCCGTCACGAACGCGGAGACGAGCACGACGTTCTCGCCGGAGACGACGACGAGATGCGACGTGTTTGTGGCGTTGAGGTCGTCGGCGATGTCGGCAGGGAGCACGGACTTCTGGCCGAGCAGGATGCCCTGCGCGAGCGACGACTGCGGCTCGGGCAGGGCGAGGCCGATCGATTCGGAGAGCTTGCGTCGCACCGTGAGAATGCTCGTGCGCGCGAGGCTGTCGTCTTCGTGTCCGATGGTCTGGAGGCGCGGGAACACCATCACGCTGCGGATGTTCTTGCGGGCGAGGTACTCGGCGTAGTCGAAGCCATCGACCGCGGGCGGCGATTCGAGATCGCCTTCGAGTTCGAGCACGTCGCCGGAGCGGTGGCGCGGCATCGGCCCCGTGCGCACGAGCACGCCGCCGGATGCTGGCTGCCACGCGCCATCGACCTCGACGGCGCGGACGGCGATCGCGAAGCGCTGGGACGTGTCGCCGATCTCGGGATCGTCGCGCAGGACGCCGCGGACGCGCATCGCGACGCTGTCGTTGTAGTGCGAGACATCAGCTTGAGCGACGTGCGGGCGCGACGTCTCGAAACGGACGACGCCTGCGAGGAAGATTAGCGGCAGCACGAGCGCCGCGGCCGCGATTCGACGATCCCGACGCAGGATGGCGACTGCGAGGATCGCAGCCAGCAGCCCCAGCGCGAGCGGCCACGCGGTACTGCCGAACTCGGATGCGGCGGCGATGCCCGCGAGCCACGCCGCGGCCAGCCACGCGAGGATCATCGGGGAATCGTCCGAGGCGGTCGCGTCCTTGCAAGCATGAGGGCCATCGTACATCGATAGGGCGTAGCCGCGCCGAGCGATGTCAAGCCGCAGGAGCGCCGGCGGCCCGAACTTCCGCCATCGGGGGCCGTGCCGTAGATTTGGATCGCTGCTGCCGTCTTGTGGCACGGCCAGAATGAGGAGACGTACATGTCATCGGCAATCATCGAAGGCGCGCGCAAGCAGGGGCGCACGCTGCTGACCGAAATCGAGGCGAAGCAGGTGCTGGAGGAGGCGGGCGTGCCCGTATCGCCGGCGCGGCTGGCTACGACGAAAGAGGCCGCCGCGAAGGTGGCCGACGAGCTGGGCTACCCGATCGTGTTGAAGATCGTGTCGCAGCAGATCACACACAAGTCCGACGTGGGCGGCGTGGCGCTCGGCCTTGGTTCGAGCGCGGAGGTGGCAGCGGCGTTCGACCGGATCGTCGCTTCGGCGAAGAAGGCCGTGCCGGACGCGACCATCGACGGCGTCGCGGTGCAGCGGATGGAGAAGCAGGGCATCGAAGTGATCATCGGCATGACGACGGACCCGCAGTTCGGGCCGGTGCTGATGTTCGGACTCGGCGGCGTCATGGTCGAGATCCTGAAGGATGTCGCATTCCGCGTCGTGCCGATCGACGCGCGCGACGCACGACAGATGATCGACGAGATCAAGGGCAAACCGCTGCTCGATGGGTATCGCGGGAGCGAGCCGGCGGACATTGGCAAGCTGCAGGAGCTACTGCTGAAGGTGTCGGCGTTCGTCGAAGCCCATCCTGAAGTAGCGGAGTTGGACCTGAACCCGGTGTTCGCGTACAAGGACGGCGCGAAGGCCGTCGATGCGCGGATTGTGTTGAATTAGTCGTCGGTCGGCGGTCGTAAGTCGTCGGGGGGACGAAGATGCGAACTCGAAACCACGATGTTTCTCCTGAGACGGAGCTTTGTTGGACGGAGCTAAAGCTGCGTCCATACGGCCTCTCATTCGGCGCGCCACGTCTGCGTTTCGACGGCCTCACCTGCGCGGCGCTAGAGTTGCGTTCCCATTCCCACCGACGACTGACG
>JANXYW010000262.1 GCA_025355835.1 Chloroflexota bacterium | reverse complement strand
TCATGCTGGTACCGGCGGTGGTTGCGGCCGCGCGATACGAGACACGTGGCCAGAGCGGCAGCGCGACGTACGAGATCGCCGCAACGAGCGAGAGCACGTAGGCGGCGATGAACGCGTTGTAGGCCAGGGACTCCACGGACTACCTTTCGAGTTTGATGTTCGATTGTGCAGGCGGCCTGTCGGCGTTACCTAGCTCAACGGAGTCTTCGCACGCGACGGGAGTCGCTGCAACACGCGGCGTACTCCGTCCGTCCGGCTGTCTCCTACGGCGACTCTTCGATTGCCGGACACACAGCCGAGGGCGGCTGTGCTCCACGCTTCGCGTCCGCCTCAATCACGTCGACTCGACAAGCACCCCACTAGGGCTTCTTCTTTGGTACGGGCGTGCCGGGGGCGCCGGCGGGCCTTCTGAATTCTATACGTTTGTAGGACTCCGCATGGTCGTATCCGGTGCGCTTGCGGCGCTCCTTGTCACGCTTGCCGATCTGCAGCCAGCCGTCGCGAATGCCTTCGAGCGTGCGTCCGTCGATCTGGCTCGTGTGGCAGAAGATCGACTCAGCCTTCTGCTCCAGGTACGGCCCGATATCGACGTGGAAGTCGGGCTCGTTCGTGCCGGCGAGGATGAGCTCGGCGGTGCGGTGCGGGCCGATGCCTTCGGACGCGAACTCGGAGTAGTAGTGCGGGTCGTGGGCCGCGGGGAAGAGCGCATCGCGGACGGCGAGGCCGATCATGCGGTGGTCGGTGTGGTTGAATCCGGGACGGAAGCCATCCCACGTCATCACGAGATCAGGCTGGAACTGGCGGATCAGCTTGACGACCATGCCGCGTAACTCGTGGTCGGCGGTGAGAAAGCCGTCCGGCAGTCCCCAGAAGATACAGCGCTTGACGCCGAGCACCTTCGCAGCAGCACGCGTTTCCGCTTCGCGCATCGCGGCGAGTTCCTGTCGGCGCAGCGTGACATCGCGCGTGCCCTTGTCGCCGCTCGTGGCGACGCAGAGCGTCACTTCCATGCCGATGTCGCAGAGCTTGGCGATCGTGCCGGCGGCGAGGAACTCGGCGTCGTCGGGGTGGGCCATGACGATGAGTGCGCGTTCGTACGTGGCCCACTTCTGATCGACGGTGAGTTCTTTCTTCTTGGAAGCGGGTTTTGATGTTCGGGTGGGAGTGCGAATCGCCATTGGTATGCCTCCGGTGGAGACAGTGTACGGATGTATGGGGTTTGGTTCACGCTCTCGGTTCACCACAGAGATCACGGAAGGCACGGAGGATTCCTTGGGGTCACCGAAAAGCCGCAGAGAGCGCAAAGCGAGGATTGGGCTCTTGTTGTGCCCGAGGGCTGTGCTCGGACATGGCGAGCGGCTCTCGTTCGAGCGGATTGACAGGTCTGAAGACCTGTCCGTACGGGTCGCGCTCGCCGTCCGCGCAAGAGACAGCTCATCCCACTGCCGTAGCGTGGGCTTTCCAGCCCGCGCGGCGCCCGTGATTGGCGCCTAAGTCCTCGGCCTTGCCGACTCCTCACTGTAGGGACAGGCCTTCAGACCTGTCCGCCCACTCGACTTTCAGCAAGTCGCGATCGTTCTCCGCATAAGACAACTCGACCACCACCGTAGCGCGGGCTTTCCAGCCCGCGCGGCGCCCGTTCCGGATTCACGCGGCTCGCGGTGCTAGGACGCGGGTTCGCCTTCGGCGAGGCGAAGGTCTTCGATGCGGATCTCTAGCGTGCCGTCGCTGCGGCCCAGGTCGAGGGCGTAGACGATGTCTATGCGGTCGCCGCGGGCGGCTTCGAAGGCGCCGAGATCGAAGGCGATGGCGGGCCATGTGGCGGCTCCATCTCGGAGGCGGAGTTTGAGGTGTTTGTCGCCGTTGCCGACGGTGCGGGCGTCCATGACGGTGACGCCTCGGGCGAGGAACATCGGTTGCGGGTTGCCGATGCCGAACGGGCCGATGCGGGCGAGCCAGCGGATCTCTTCGCCGCGCAGTTGGCGCAGCGGCAGGTTGCAATCGATCTCGAGAATCGGCGCCAGTTCGCGGCCTGCGAACGCGCGCGTTGCCTCCGCG
>JANXYW010000228.1 GCA_025355835.1 Chloroflexota bacterium | reverse complement strand
CGGCTGATGGAGTTGCGGGCCGAGCTGTTCGGAGAGAACGGGCAGTTACTCGCCGAGGGTGACGGCGTGTTCATGCGACTGGACGCGCCGCTGTCGAACGAGATGTCCGACCTGGCGCGACGAACCGGGCGCGAAGACGCGCCGGAGGTGGTGACGTGAGCGCGTACGTAAGCACGGCGTGGCTTGAGGAGCACCTGCACGATCCGAGCGTGCGCATCGTAGAGGCGAGCATCGCGAAAGAATCGTACGACGCTGCGCATATTCCGGGCGCGTCGTGGGTCGATCACTTCGCTGATCTGTTGCGCAACGGCGACGAATCGTCGGGCGATGTGCTGACGCCGGAGCTGTATGCCGGGTTGATGTCGCGGCTCGGCGTCGGCGCGGAGACGACCGTGGTGTGGTACGGCGATCGCCACAACTCGTACGCGATTCGGGGCTTCTGGACGAACGACTTCTACCAGCATCGCGGCGCGTCGTACGTGCTGGAGGGCGGGCGCGAGAAGTGGTTGGCCGAAGGACGCCCCATTACGAGCGATATCACATCCGTGGCGGCTGCCGCGTATCCGTTACCAGTGTCGCGCGACGAATCGAATCGCGCGACGTGGCAGCAGGTGAAGGCGGCGATTGGCGCGACGGATCGCGTGGTGCTCGACGTGCGCTCGCAGGGCGAGTACGACGGTACGAGCGTGCGGGCGAAGCGCGGCGGTCACATCCCGAGCGCGGTGCATGTCGAGTGGACGGACGCGACGGCGGGCGACAACGTGCTGAAGCCGGAGGCGGAGCTGCGCGCGATGTACGCGTCCCGTGGCGTGACGCCAGACAAAGAGATCATCGCGCACTGCCAGCTCGGCATTCGCGCCGTGCACACATGGTTCGTGCTGAAGCACGTGCTGGGGTATCCGCATGTGAAGAACTACGACGGCTCGTGGCAGGAGTGGGGGAACCGGGACGATCTACCCATCGAGGTATAGCGCGCGTCGGTTCACCACGGAGGCGCGGAGGGCGCGGAGGAATTTGGGGGTTCGGAAGCGGGGAACTGCGGAGCAGCGGAGGAGCCGCGGGGCGTTTCGGACACCTCACCCCGGCCTTCGGCAGCCCCTCTCCACAAAGTGCAAAGGGGCTCATTACAACAGTCGATGGCACATGAAAGCCGTCGCCTAGTACGCGTCGATCTCGCGGAGGCGGTCGTCGCTGATGCCGAAGTAGTGGGCTATTTCGTGTTTCACGACGTGCTGGATGCGGTTGACGAGATCGGCGCCGTCGGCAGCCATGCGCTGGAGCGGCTGCTGGAAGATGACGATGCGGTCGGGCAGCGTCATGTTGTAGCCGGAGCCGCGTTTCGGCAGCGGGACGCCGCGGTAGACGCCGAGCAGCGTGCTGCCTGAGGGCGTGATGCGCGCGTAGTCGCCGGGCAGCGCCCAGTCTTCGACTGCGAACTCGAGGTTGGCGATGCGCTGGCGGAACTCGTCGGGCAGCGCATGGACGGCGTCCATGACGATCGTTTCGAAGTCTGCGCGGTCGATGTCGAACATGTGTGCTGACTCCTGGCGGCCAATCTTTGGACGTGCTCCGAACCGGACAGTGGGCGGAGCTGTCTCCTTCGGCGACCGGGTAAGCTCTGCGGGTACTTTCCTCCGCCGTCACCGGGCCCTCTACATCGTAACAAGATCGGTGCGGCGCCAGAGGTACCAGGTGGCGGCGCTGCGGTAGGGGCGCCATGGCTCGGCGATCTCTTCCATCTGGACAGGGGACGGCAGGTCTTCGAGGCCGTAGGCATCGCGCATGGAGGATCGGCCGCCGAGATCGCCGACGGGGAGCACGTCGGGGCGGCCGAGACAGAAGAGCAGGAGCATATCGGCGGTCCAGCGACCGATGCCCTTCACCTGCGTCACGAGCTCGATTGCATCGTCGTCCGATGCACGGCGGATGTGCTTGTCGGAGAGCACGCCGTTGTCGAAATGCTCGGCGAGGCTGCGCATGTAGCCGGCCTTCTGGCGCGACACGCCCGCTGTGCGTAGCTGCTCGTCGGTCATGACAGCGAGTTCGTGTGACTGGGGAATGCGATCTCCGAACAGGCCGAGGAACCGCCGCTCGATAGCAGCGGCGGCGGGACCGGCGAGCTGCTGGTAAAGAATTGCGCGAATCAGCGACTCATACGGCGCGCCACGAATCTCGAGCTCGTATGGCCCGACGCTCTTGACGATCTGCTTCATGATGGGGTCGGCTTTGCCGATGTGGCGGCGGGCGACGTTCGCGTCGTACGGTAGCGGGCGCTGGCGCATGCGGGCGCGCACGCTCGTTGGCGGCGCGGCGTCGGTGCGATTCTTGGCGGCGGGCTTCGCTGGCTTGGCTGGCACTGTTGCTGTTACTCGCGGCTCCACATGCCGGTCGCGGCCATATCGATCGATGCCATCGCTTCGGCGAGCGCCTCGCTGACTTCGGTGTCGCCATCGCTCTCTATGTGGTCGATGAGGCTGCCCAGATAATCGCGCACGGCCTCGAGCCGGTTCACGACCTCTTCCGCGGTCGCGCTTTCCAGCGGCTCTTCCGCGTGCGATGCCGTGTCGGAGAAGACGGCGATCGGCTTGTGGGCGGCG
>JANXYW010000224.1 GCA_025355835.1 Chloroflexota bacterium | reverse complement strand
GATTTCCGATCGCCGCACTTGCTTACGACTAAGGCGGGGACTCGCGAGGCGGCTTGACTTCGTTCGACGATACGCCAACATGGTGCGACTTGCAACAGATAGGAGCACACCATGCAGACGATCACCACGTTCGACAACACCGCCGAGGGCTGGGAGCGCAGCCTTTACGCGTTCCTCGCCGAGAAGGAGCGGCGCTCCGGCAGCCGGCGCACCGTTGTCGGCTACAGCCGCATGCTGCAGCACTTCTTTGGCACGGTCGGCAAGCCACCAGACCGGGTCACGAGCCCGGAGGTCTTCGCCTGGGGTTACGGCGTGGGTCTCTCCGGCAAACAGCCGTCATCCGTCACGATCGGCGCGCGGCTCGCCTGTCTTAGCAGCTTCTACCGCTTCCTGATCCGCATGGACATCGTCTCGTCGAACCCCTGCGATGCGCTCGAACGTCCGCGAGTCCAGGTCGGCACGCCGCGCGGCCTCACCGGCGACGACATCCGCAAGCTGCTCGCCGTGATCCCGGCGACGCCCGTTGGTCTGCGCGACCGCGCGATCATTCTCACATTGACACTGACCGGCAGGCGCCGCGCCGAGGTGCTGAACATGGTCGCCGGCGACCTCACGCACGAAGATGGAGTCACCTGGTATCGATATCGTGGTAAAGGAAACAAGCAGGGCAACCGGGAGCTGCCGCAACCTGCATACGTGGCGATCACGGCGGCGCTGTCGGCCTTCGGGCGCGACATCGCGACCATGCCACCGGATGCGTCGTTGTGGCCCTCCAGCGCGGGCCACGGTGGAGTAACGTCAGGCACGTTCTACGGCAACCTGCGTCGCTATCTGAAGGTGGCGGGGTTGCCCCTCGCCGGCGTGCACATCTTCCGGCACTCGGCGGCCAAGCTCCGGCGCGATGCCGGCGAGTCGATCGAGAACGTCAGCCGGTTCCTCGACCACTCATCGCTGCAAGTGACGTCGATCTACCTGCGGCGGCTGGAGGGCGAGGCGGACGGATCGTGGGGGAAGGTCGCCGCGGCAATTGGTGTTTGAGGTCGAATCGGACATAACAATGGCTAACCGGGCGTAGAATGGCTCCATCCGAAAGGAGTCATTGACTATGCCTCGCCACCGGGGACTTAATCTCAAACGCTTCATTTTCAACATCCCGTTTGATCTCTTTCAGCAGTACTTCAGCCAGGGAACGGTCGAGAGCGACCCGAATACGACGATGTTCGCGGACGTAAAGGCCATGGAGTCGTGGCTCGATGCCTCCGAAAACCGCGAGGCTGCGGGCGTCGTGCTCGAGGAGTGGGGGAGGATCTTCGACATCTGCGTGAACGGCGGCGTTCATGTTTTCCGGGCGTACGAGCGATCGAACCTGCTGTGCGATCAGGATCGTCCGATCGATGAGTTGGCAATGCGTCTGTTCCTCGAGGATCAAGACGCATTCGAGTACGCCTGGAGCTACTACCTGTTGCACGCGTCGCAGGCGCGAGTGAGTCAGTACCGCTTCCCGGCGGGCGACCTCGTGCCCCAGCCTGACCAGGTCAAAGCGATGGAGCGATTCCTCAGTGGCATGTTTGAGCAACAGAAGAAAGGCGCTGCTTGCCGCGTTCGCGTTAATAGGGATCAGGCCGGCGTCATCATCCTCGTTTCACGCGGCGCGTATATGCGCACGGTCATGCAGTGGCAAGGTACTCGCGTCGTGTTCAGAACGTTCCGGCCCGCGGTTGAAGACGTGATGACCTATGAACCAGATGCCGAGCGACTTAACATTCGACCGGGCTTCAACCGCGATCGCGCGCTCTATGTCCACGCCATCGCACGGTTCCTCGCCGAAGACGAAGAGCTGGCCGACAGGGCCCTTTCTGATCGGGTCTTCAGCCTGGAGCGCTTCCAAAACGGAACATTCAGCTACAAAGGCAATGACGTCATTCGTCGCGTTGCACTGCGCGAGGCGCACCTGCAATTACCGGCGCTCGGTGAGCCGACGCTCGTGATCAAGTCAGACGATGTCGCTCGAACGCTCGCGGACGATCTCCAGGGCGTACGTCTGTCCATGGGGGACCTCAGGCGCGTGAGACTGCTTTTTGAGATCCAAATGAGCGCGAAAGGAAAGCCGGAGCCTGTCGTGTTCGAGATCGAACCACCCGGGTTCAGCGATCTGTCGCTGAAGCGCCACAACGACATCATCGAGGCATACCTCCGAACCCAAGGCGTCAAGTTGGTATGAAGCTCGTTCATGCGCTTCTTGTCGCGATGGTGGGGTCTCCGAACGCGTCGCTCACGTACCGAGAGTTGTCTCGTCGTTTCGGGGACGAGTTCGAAGACGCTCTTCGCGACCGCCTCATCGAAGAACTTCCCGGGCCAGTTGAGTACGTGGCGGACGACGAAGGTAGGCGTCGGCGGGTCGTGGTGGAAGATGGCGGCGCAGTGTTAATCGACGAAGAGGACCCGGAGGAAGAGCCAGAATGGTGGCCGCTCGAAGATGTTAGGCGCTGGCGAGTCGCGGCTCCTCAGGTCATCGATGTCCTGCGCTCCCGGCACGGCCTGAGCGGTGAATTTGGCGTCGTCGATCTGGGCTGCTGGCTGCTCGGCGATGCGGGAAGTCGGCGCGTGGTTCTTACGCTCGCCAGTGGCTTGGAGATCGAAGCAGCCGCCGAGCACGCGCAAGAAACGTTGGCGTCCGATCAGGCGCTCGTCGTGGTTAGTCCGACCGTCGTTGTTCCGCTCGCTAGAACACTCGACTTTCGCGCGCGCGGCATCACGTTCGCAATTTTGAACGACGGATTGGACGTCGTGCCCTGGTCGAGGGAGTCGGGCGATGGCGGAGATGGGCACAAGGTCGCGTTCACTCACTCCGAAAATTACGAGTCGGTCACGATTGCGGGGCATTCGTTCGTCCTTAGCCCGCTACAGGCCGCACTGATAAGCGTCCTTCACGCTGCGGAGCGGGCCCACACGCCGGATCTCTCCTGGTCTCAAATCCGAGATCGGCTCAATGCCCGCAACTTCTATCCAGGGAGAGCACGGGACATTCGCAAAAAGATGGATGGCTGGAATGAGCTGGTTCGCTCAGTACGGCGTGGCCGATACCGGCTGAACGTCTGACCTTCGCCGAAATACACCAAACTACCCACATCGCACCCCCTCAAGCGCCCCCCATTGGTTTCGTACCATCGGCGCATGGACGCGACGCAGCGGACTCAACTTGACTCTCGACCTCCATCGGAGCGTCTATGTCCGACACCGGCGGTGGCACCGTCGCCGTCGGTGGTCGAGCACCTGTGCCGCGAGTGGGCCGAGGTGGCGAGGGCGATCCTGTTGCGGCGAGAGGCAGCGAAGTGAAGCGGAAGATCCAGGGCAATCGAGTGGCGGCGTACACGAGGGTCTCCGACGAGAGCCAGGTGGACGGCCACTCGCTCGACGCCCAGTTGAGCGAGATCACGCGCTGGTGCGAGCAGAACGGCCGCGAGCTGGTGGCCGTCTTCACCGATGCCGGAGTCTCGGCATACACCGACAAGATCGCGAAGCGCCCGGAGTTCGCACGCCTGCTCGACGAGGCCGACGCCGGGGCGTTCGACGTGGTGGTGGTTCATACCCTCGATCGTTGGGCGAGGAACTCAGCGGTCCTGGCGCAGTCGCTGGCGCGACTGGGAAACGCGGGCGTCGGGTTCGCGTCGGTGACCGAGCAGATCGACCACACGACGCCCGCTGGCCAGATGATCCTGACGACACTGGGGGCGGCGCAGCAGTTCTTCTCTGCGCAAACGGGCGTCCACGTCCGGAAGGCACATCGAGAGAAGGCGTCGAAGGGGATCGCTGTTGGACCAGTGGCGTTCGGGTTTATGCGGCCGGAGGCTGGGGCGGCCTTCCAACCGGTTCCTGATGAGGCCGAAGCTGTAAACGGGGCCTTCGTGATGCGTCGCGACGGCGCGTCGTACGGCCAAATCGCCGCCTGGCTCAATGACCAAGGCTTCCGCACGCGGAAAGGGCACCGCTTCACAGGGCACGCCGTAAAGGACATGCTCCGTTGTCGGCTGTACATCGGTATGGTGCGCTGCGGCGATGAGGAGTTCCCAGGCAAGCACGGGGCAATCGTCGAGCCACAGCTATTTGACGACGTTCAGCGACTACGGCGGCATCGAAACGGAGCTCGGCTCGTACACGGGCGGCGAGGTGTGATGCAGAGTCGCATCGGCTGCATCCGTTGCGGGAATCCGCTCCACTCTGATCGCCAGCACCGGACCGGCCTCCCGATGTATCGAGAGCGGCATGCATTCGAGTGTGAGACGAACAACCATGCCTGTATGGCCGGCCGAGTCGATGAGCAGATCGGCGCACTCTTTGGTTCGCTGGCCATTCCCGACGACTGGCCGCAGCGCATTGCGACGCTGGCCGCCAAGCGTGGCTGCAAGCGCGTGGACGTTGCGTCACTCCAGGCACGGAAGGGCAGGATCTATCAGATCCACGAGGACGGCGGATACGGTAGCGACGCCGAATACAAGTCGAAGCTCGCGGAGATTGATGCGCAGATCCGAAGTACGCAGCCGGCTCCGATGGTGCAGATCGAAGCGTGCCTCGCTCTGTTGAAAGAGCTGCCGACGCTCTGGGCCGAGGCGACGCCTGAGGAACGGTCACGACTCATTGCGCCGCTGATCGAGCGAGCGTACGTCGACGTTAAGACGCGACGCGTAGCGGCGATCACGCCCGCCGAGGGGTTCGGCTCCTTGATCCTGGAAGTGCTAGATCAGCCGGAGTGGTCCGCGTGTTTTCTGCTGCCTGCGGAAACCGCGAACCAGCCCGAGTGGTGGACGTGTGGAGACGGGGGAGAATTGAACTCCCCGTCCAGGTGAGAGACGCCCTGAGTTTGCTACAGGCTTATCCCGACAGATTGATCTCACCGCTCACGCCCGCTGCGGGCCCGGTCGTGCTCGGCCAGTCGATGGTCTTAGGCGCGCGTTATCGACATCGCGTGCGCAGCGCCCCGGACAAATCGTCGCTCATTCCCATCCCGCCGGGGGTAGTTTGGGGTGAACGTCACTGCCTAGGCAGCGAGGGCGAGTTGAGAATCGCCGTTTATGTTTTGGTCACCACGATTATGGAGATCGATGACCACCCTCCGCCTGCAACTCAAATCCGCCGATCCCTGTCGAGCCCTTTCGTCCCCGTAATGGCATCGCGCCTCGGACGGGCGCGTTACGGTCAGTATAACGAATCCGCCGTCGCCCTGATTTTCGTTGACGGCCTCACGTCCCGACTGATACGATGCGTGCAGGAAAGGAGGTGATGCGGATGAGCGACCATAGTTGTAAGGCCTGCGTGCCTTCCAGCGTCCGCAGCACCTCGAGGGATAGTCGATAGTCGGTCCCTCGAGGGCGGAGGCCGGGCGCAGGCCTGGCAACACATACGGAAATGGCCCGGGCGGAAACGCCCGGGCCAAATCTTTGCGCCGAGGGGAACAAGGATTTCACGGATTGCACGGAGGAGTTGAGGGCGGGTTGCGGGCGCATCCTCCATATCAGAGCGCGGGCATTCAGCCCGCGCGTCCGCAGCTCGGGGCCGCGAATCAACTCCCGTAGCGTGGACTTCAGTCCGCGTTCTCCGATCGACGCGTACGCCCGCAAGGCGCGCGATTTCTGCCGCGTTCGCCACCCAACCAAATCCGTGAAATCCGCGTAATCCCTGTTTCCCGTCGTCAGCGCAGCGCGCGCTCCAACAGAACCAATCCGTGAAATCCGCGTAATCCCTGTTTCCCGTCGTCAGCGAAGCGCGCGCTCCAACAGAACCAATCCGTGAAGTCCGCGTAATCCGTGGTTCCCGTCGTCAGCGAAGCGCGCGCTCCAAAACCAATCCGTGAAATCCGCGTAATCCCTGTTTCCCCGTCGTCAGCGAAGCGACAGCGGCGGCAGCGACTCCAGGTAGTCGTGGATCGCGCTCGCGGCGCGGCGGCCGTCGGCGAGCGCCGTCACGACGAGGTCTGCGCCGTTGACGTTATCGCCGCCGGCGAAGACACCCGCGCGCGTCGTCATGAACGTCTCTTTGTTCACTTCGATGAGGTTCCAGCGATTCGTCTCGACGCCGGGCGCAGCGTCGTTGATGATCGGGTCGGCGTTGTAGCCGATCGCGACGGCGACCGTGTCGGCTTCGATGATGAAGTCCGAGTGCGGCACGGGGATCGGCCGTCGCCGCCCCGACTCGTCGGGCTCGCCCAGCGCCATCTTCTGGCACTCGACGCCGGTGACGTGGCCGTCCGCATCGCCGATGAACCGCAGCGGGATCGTCAGGAACTCGAAGTTCACGCCCTCATCGCGCGCGTGCTGGCGCTCTTCCTGGCGGCCGAGCATCTCCGTCTCGGTGCGGCGATACACGCACGTGACGTGCTCGGCGCCGAGGCGCACCGCCGTCCGCACGCAGTCCATCGACGTATCGCCGCCGCCGATTACGACCATGTGCTTGCCCGGGTCGAGCGGCTCGCGCATGTGCTCCGGCAGCTGCTCGGGGCGCAGATTGCCGCGCACGAGAAATTCCGTCGCGGCGAAGATGCCCTTGAACTCCTCGCCCGGCAGTGCGAGCTGACCGCCGAGCCCTGCGCCCGTGCCGACGAACACCGAGTGGAATCCCTGCGCGAACAGATCATCGATCGTGACGTCCTTGCCGATCCAGGTGTTGCCAACAAATGCGACGCCGAGCTTGTCGAGGTACGTCAGCTTGTCCTGCAGCACGTCTTTGCTCAGCTTGAAGTTCGGGATGCCGTAGAGCAGCACGCCGCCCGGCTCCGGCCACGCGTCGAACATCGTTGCGGAATGCCCCTGCTTCGCCAACTCCTCGGCGACGGCCATCCCCGCCGGTCCGGCGCCGACGACGGCGACCTTGAAGCCGGTCGGCGCGGGCAGCACCGGCAGGGGCACGCCGAAGTTCTTGCGCTGGTAGTCGGTGACGAACGCTTCGAGCTTGCCGATCGTCACCGGCGGCTCCTGGTGCATGTCGGGGCGGATGGCGAACGCCACGACGCACTCGCCCTCGCACAGCCGCTCCTGCGGGCAGAGGCGGCCGCAGAGCTCGGGCAGGTTGCTCGTCTCGCGGAACACGTTCGCGGCGCCGTTGACGTCGCCGATCTCGAGCAGCTTGAAGGCCCCGGGGATGTCGTTGCCGACGGGGCACGCCTGCTGGCACGGCGCCGTCGGGCACTGGATGCAGCGCATCGCCTCGGTCTTGGCCGCCTCCAGATCGAAGCCGAGGAACACCTCGTCCCAGTTCTTCGTGCGGACTTCCGGCGCCTGCTTGTTTATCGGCACCCGCGAAATCGCGAGGCGGCGCTGAATATCGGTGTCCTTGGCCATAACTGCGACCTTCTGTGCTGTATCGAATACTCCGCCCGTAGCGGAAGTGTACCTAGTCTAGGCTCGCCGTCGTGCGTTGTAAATGGGTTCAGCGACCGTCGCGGCCTGCTGGTGTTGACGAAGACGCTCCGCACTCGTAGGGATCAGGTCTGCAGACCTGTCCGCCCGCCCGTCTACACCGCCTCCCGCGACAGATTCAGCGCCAGCAGCCGTGCCACGATCTCCGCATCCGGCAGATCGCCCGGCGCCTCCGCCCACCCATACGCCGCGAACACCGCCTCGTCCAGCGTCCGATGCGCATCGACGAGCCACGTCGGCCGCTTGTTGTACAGCTCCGTCAGCGTCCGCCTCGACAATTCCTTCGCACCGATCATCCCCTCCGGATTGAGCCACCCCACGCGAAGGTCATCGAGCTCCTTCGCCGCCAGCCATATCGCGCGCTGCTGATTCTTGGTCGCGTGTGGAAACGGGAATGTCTCAAAGCAGGATGTCGGCGTGTAACGGAAACCACTCTCGGCTTCCCGCAATTGCGTGCCAGTCGCGCGCGACCACACTTCATGCGCGCGCGACTGTAGCACGCCGAAGAAATAATCATCGCTGCGTGCGAAGACAATCAACTGAGAATCCGGGAGCACCGGAGGCTCCAGCCAGACGAACAGCCGGTGCTTCGTTAGTCGCGGGGTTCCGAGATATCGATTGAGGCCCCTTAGCGCCGCGCGCATGCCGGGCCGCGTTTCCTGATGTATCCACCACCTCGCCGCCACTACCTTCCGACGATTGTTTCGACGGTCAGGAAGGACGTAGTTCTTGATGTACTCAAACGGCGCCTCGTACTTAGCCGCGTCCTGCTCACTGGTTCCGGGAGGAAAGTCGATGATCCACATGCCCCGTGGCCGCCGTGTAATGTCCAGCCCGTTCACCCACGGTCGCACGACATCGCTATTGGACTTCCCGTGCGGATTCCGCGCCGCCAGCATCGGCTTCGCCACGCCCGGTTTGATGTCGAACATTCCCACTTTCGTATCGCCCATGAAGGAGATACCAACATTCTCTTTCAGCCGCCGCGCCTTCGTCACATCCGAATCGAACGTGAGGTTCGCGTTGATTGATGCCACGGCGTGGGCCCGATCCAAGGCGTGTTCAGGGTTGTCATCCGGGTCGTCGTTGAGAAGGCGTCGGTGTTCACTCCCATCGTCGAATCCAACCATCGAAACGCGGACTGCAGCGCCGTCGAGGATCCATTTGCGATCTGCTTGCCCGTAGAAGATGTCGCCGGTCTCTTTGATGCGTTCTAGAACTTTGCGGTTCACGCCGCCGCGAATCGCTTGCGTCGCTAACAATCCCGCTCGCTTCCCTCGGCCGTGCTCAATGGCCGCCCGTGCCTTTTCGAACCAATAGCAACATAGGTCGGACTCCCTTGCAACGCGCCCGTCGAACACGGCAAACAACCGCTCCAGGTAGGGATCCCCGAGCCCTCTCCTCAACATCTTGCCGCCGAGGAATGGCGGGTTGCCCACAATCACATCGACGGCCGGCCACGTCGCCTCGTGCGGCTTCTTCGGATCGCTAAGATCAAGAATCGCGTCCTTACCCTCAACCTGATCTAGCGGTTCAAGAATCGGAATGCTCGGCTTCGCACCCGGCTCGTTCCGCGCCTTCCACTGCAAATACCCGATCCAGATCACGATCGACGCCAACTCGTGCGCGTACGCGTTCGTCTCGATGCCAAACAGCTGCCGCGGGTGCACCAGCGACTTCAGCGTCACGCCGTACAGGTCGGCGAAGACGATCAGGTCCTTCTCCAGCCCCTTCAGCGACGCCAGCGAAACGTAGAGAAAGTTGCCCGACCCACACGCCGGGTCGAGCACGCGGATCGTCGAGAGCCGCTTGTGCAGCGGCGCGAGCAACGCCTTCGCGCGCTCGCGCTGCGTCTCTGCCGTGGCCTTCTTCTTCGTCAGTTCGTCCGCCGCGTTCCAGACTGCGACCTTCAGTCGCTTGAACTCCTCACGCAGTGGCTCCATCAGCACCGGCTCGACGATCAACTCGATGTCCGCGCGCGACGTGTAGTGCGCGCCCAGCATCTTGCGCTGCTTCGGATCTAGAACGCGCTCGAACAGCGTCCCGAAGATCACCGGCTCCACGTCGCTCCACTCCAACGCGTCCAGGTCGCTCAGGATGTGAATGTGGTCGCCGTTCACCTCGGCCGGAACATCGGCGTCTTCGAACATCCGGCCGTTGAACTGCGGGATCGTGTGCATCGCGAACTTCCCGCCGGTGTTCATCACCTTGAACAGGTCGGAGAGGTATTCCTGAAACGCCTTCACATCGCCGCTCGTCCGGTGAATCTTCAGCACTTCCGAGAACGTTCCGATCGGCAGCAGGCCAACGTCCGTCGCAAACATGCAGAACATCACCTTCGTGATGAACCGCGCGATCCGCATATCATCAACGCCCCACTTCCGTAAGTCGTCGCTGATCTTCCCGAAAAGCTGCGCCGCGTCGCGCGTGATGTCGTCGCGCGTACGCTGCGGCTTGAGCGCATCAGGATGTTCAAACAGTGCCTTGAGGAGTTGCAGTGCGGTGAGCGAAGGCGCGTCCTTCGCGTCGCCGCCGCTGATCGTCGTCACCGCGACATGTGCGTCGCCCGTGATGTCCGCGCTACGGAAGCGATAGACCCAGCTCTCGGTATTCGTCCAGTTCGTGTGAACCTCGAACCAGTCAAGGTCACACACGACGAGCAGCGGTGGGTTGTCGAGCGCTTCGATGTATCGCCGTAGCTGCGCGTACGCCTTGCCCAGATCCTTGTGCTTGCCCTTGTACTCCCACGCAAAATGGCCCTTTAGCCACACATCGGCGAACCCGTCGCCGTCTGCGGTGATGGCGCCCTTCTCAAACGCGTAGTAGTCGCCGGACGGATCGCTGTTCGGCGTCTCCTCCCCCAGCAGCTCGCACAGATTGAGAAAGTGCTCCTGCGAAGCCGCCCGCTCATTCCGCGTAGACGCGGCCCACTTCCGGACAAACGCAGCAGCTTCCATGGGCGTGAGTATAAACGCCGCTCGATCCACGTAGGGGCGCGCTCAAGGCCCGCTTCCTCAACCGCCAGTACGATAAGCCCCGTTCGTCCCTCTCCCCTTGAGGGAGAGGGTGGCGCGAAGCGCCGGGTGAGGGCCTGCGATGTGCCACCCACCGCTACGAGTTCCCCCGCACCGCGCCGCACAATACCCGTGTGCCCACGCCAACACGAACCTCCGCGCAATCCGTGAAATCCTTGTTCCCCGTCCCCCAGCGTTTGATCGTTTTCCAGAAAGCAATCAAACACAATCAAAGGCGCCAGTCGCTCCCCTCTCCACGTCGTGGAGAGAGTGGC
>JANXYW010000214.1 GCA_025355835.1 Chloroflexota bacterium | reverse complement strand
TTCCTGCTCATGTCCGCGCTTCCAAGAAACCGCGCGAGTTCGTCGCGCGCAAACGTCGGGAACGGGATGGCGGGATCCTCGGTTCCCAGTATAACCCTCACCGGCCCTGATTCGACCGTCGCGATCATGCGCCAGTCGGCGCCCTCTCCGTTGCTGCTGGACGCGAGGTGCGGCGCATCCTCCGCGCTGACGATCGCGAGCAGCGCGCCGGAGGCCAGTAGGCCGAGCGGATCGAGACCGAGCGCGTCGCAGATTGCGCGCGTTTCGTCGTACGTGCGGATGGCGCTCGCATCGACGCGCAGTGTCGCGCTCGCGGCGGTAGCGAGTTCTTCCAATGCGGTTGCGAGCCCGCCCTCCGTCGGGTCGTGCATCAGGCGCGGCCTTACAGCCGCACATAACGCGGCGGCATCGGCGACGACGCTGATGCCTGGGTCGAAGAGCATGGAGCGCGCCCCTGCGATGACGTCGGCGGCCACGCCGCGTGCGGCGAGCGCCTCCGCCGCTTCTTGTGCCAGGACGGCTGTTCCTTCGATGGCGATGCCTCTCGACATCAGTACGCAGTCGCCGGGCTGGATGTTCTCTCCGCTCACGATCTCGCTGCGAACGGCCTCGCCCAGCATCATGCCCACGATGATCGGGCGGTCGAGGCCGATTGTGACCTCCGTATGCCCGCCGACCAATTCGATGCCGAGGGCATCGCAAGCAGCCGTGATCTGGTCGAAGATCGTCGCCGGAAGCGTGTCCGGCGCACCAGGCGGGAGCAGCGCGGTCGCGAGGAACCACGCGGGCCGCGCGCCCATGCAGGCGATGTCGTTGGCGTTGACGTGGACCGCGTACCAGCCGATCTGCTCTGCGGCGAACGTGACGGGATCTGTCTTGGCGACCAGACAGCGTCCGTCGCCGATATCGATGACGGCGGCGTCGCGCCCGATGCCGGGGCCGACGAGGACACGGGGGTCGCGGTGCGCGATCTTGGCAAGCAGTTCGGCGAGCATGGCTGTCGGCAGCTTGCCGGGCTGAAGGCTCATTGCTGGGACGCGACCCGGGCGACCACGTGCGCGGTAAACGCATCGACCAATTGCGGGAGCAGGCGCCGCACGCCGCTTCCGAGCGTCATCGATACGAAGAAGTCGCCGACGACTCCGTGGCCTTCGGCGCCGATCTCCACTTCGAGCGTGCAGCCGTCGGCCTCGCTGATTAACTCGAACTGTAGGTACGCCGCCTGCACTTGACCGGACATTGGCGCCGTGGATTCGACGTGCTCACAGATCAACATCTGCGGCTCGCGCCATTCTGCGATCTGCCATCGCGTCCACTCGTTTGGGTTGTCGGCGAGCGCCAGCAGCCGCGCGCCTCCGGCTCGTGCATCGCTTTCGAAACGAATGGTGGAGCAGTTCGGAAACCAGTTCGGCCACGACGGAAAGTCGGTCAGGATCGACCAGATGAGCGCTGCCGGCGCGTCATAGCCCTGCGACGTGTAGTAGGCGGCCATATTGGGGGCAATCATAGCACCGTGCGTGGTAGATCGGCGAAGTCGGGCGTGCCAACGCAGCAACACGCGTGCGCCATGTGGTGCACGCGAGCCTGCCGGGAGCCGCCGAGCTTCGCTAGTTCAAGACGCGGCCGCACGGGCCGATGGTGTAGAGGTAGGCCGGGCCGAGCCGAGGGATGTTCGCCAGAGGCAAACGAACGCCGTTCGACTGGTGGGTCCGCGGCGCAGGGTGCAGGCCCTGGGCTCGACCCGGCGGCACCACGCTGGTCAGGCGTCGCGCCATCTCACTCAGACGTAGTGCACCAGGGGTGCGACGACCGGAGTCACGGGGGTCAGGGTCAGGGGTTGGGGTAGTGTGACTCCGGTCGACTGCGCCATTGAGAGCGTGACGTGAAGGGGAGTGCGCCGTGGCCGCACGAAGGGGAAGGCCCAGGCACGCCAGAGGCGTCCCCGAAACCTGTAGCCCGCGCGCATCGAAGGTGATGCTGGCCACTGCGATCTCTCCGTCCAAATGGGGTCGGACAAGCGAGGCACCTCATCCACAGCGGACGAGGGTGACGATCTCCGACCCACTCAGGCCCTTCGGCGGCCCGGCTACCGTATCCCCGAAAGGACTGTAGGCCCGTGGCTTTGCGTCCCCGCCTTTCAGCGGGTTTGCCTTTGTCGGAGCGATCTTTTGTTGTCCACCCCTAACTTCGACGCGGCGTCAAGGATCTGTAGCCCCTGGATGTGTGATTCCGGAAGTTTTTTTCCGGTGTTCAACTACGTGTGTCGATACGCCAAGTAACTGCTTCGAAACACCTGCGCGGAGGCTGGAGCGTTAGCATAAGCGTGGAAGACTTCAGGTGTGGTGATTGGAAGTGTGACCATGTTTAAGCGAAAGTGGCTTATCGCGGCTGCCGGTGCAACGCTCGTTGTCGCACTAGGCGCCGTTGGGGTGATGGCGCAGTCGGCGACCGGCAACGGCACCGATCCGACGTTCCTTGATCGCGTGGCGCAGAAGCTCGGCATCGATACGCCGAAGCTGCAGAAGGCGATCGCGGACACGCGCAACGAAGACGTCGACAGCGCTGTGCAGAACGGCGACCTGACGCAGAAGCAGGCAGACGCACTCAAGAAGCGCATCGACAGCGCGCCGGGCTTCGGCGGTCGTGGGTTCGGCGGGCCGGACGGTATGCGACATGGCGGGCCAAAGGGCTTCGGCCCCGGCTCTGAATTCGGTCGTGGCATGGGCCTCGCAGACGCGAGCCAGAAGTTCGCGGAGTTCCTGGGCATCACGACGGATCAGTTGAAGACGGAGCTGCAGGCCGACAACGCGACGATCGCGACGGTCGCTGCCGCACACGGCAAGAGCCGCGACCAGGTGAAGACGTTCGTGACCGATGGCGCAAAATCGAACCTAGATGATGCCGTCAAGAACGGCGATCTCACTCAGAAGCACGAGGACGCCGCGCTCAAGAAGCTCGCCGACCACGCGGACAAGCTGCTAGACGGGAAGTTCGGACTCCGCGGCGGATTCGGCGGGCACAAGGGTCCGGGTCACGGGAAGCCCGGTGGCAACGAAACGCCGAACACGCAGGAGCCGCAGAGCAGTTCTGAGAGCGACGAAACGCAGGATTTCTAACAGCCTCGAATGAAAGAACGGCGGAGGGTTGGGCCATCCGCCGTTTCTTCTACACTGGAGCCGTAACATTTATGAACGAGCGTGAAGACCCCGCCCGAATCCTCGTGGCTGATGACGACCGGAACATTGCCGACCTGGTGCGGATGTACCTGGCGAAGGCCGGCTACGAAGTCACCGTCGCCCGCGACGGCGACGAGACGCAGAAGCTGCTGAAAGAGCAGACGTTCGAGCTGGCGGTGCTGGACATCATGATGCCCGGGCCGGACGGCCTACAGATCATCCGCAACCTGCGGAAGCGGAGCGAAATGCCGGTCATCTTTCTCTCCGCGCGATCGTCCGACATCGACAAGGTCGCTGGCTTGCAGCTTGGTGCGGACGACTACGTGACGAAGCCGTTCAACCCGACCGAACTCGTGGCGCGCGTGCAGTCGGTGTTGCGCCGCAGCCGCGCCGGGACCGAACCAGCGGGCGAGCAGATCCAGGTCGGCGAGTTGTGGATGGACGTGCGGAATCGACAGGCATCGATTAAAGGCGAGCCTGTGGCGCTGACGCCGAAGGAGTTCGACCTACTCGCGACATTCCTCCGGTTTGCGAACATCACGCTGGATCGTGAGAAGCTGCTGGATTTGGTGTGGGGTACGGCGTTTTACAGCATGCGGACCGTGGACGTGCACATCGTGCGCCTGCGCAGCAAGCTCGAAGGGTCCGGCCTCAAGATCGAGACGGTCTGGGGCAGCGGCTATCGCCTGGTGGAGGCGGTGCCGGCGTGAACGCGCGTGTGCGTTCATTCTTGTTCAGTTTCCAGACGAAGCTCGTCGTCTCGCTGACGCTCGTCATCGCGCTGGCGATTCTGCTTTCGGGCGCAATCTTCGTGGCGCGCACGCGCAACGAACGCAGGCAGCAGGCGCTCGATCGCGTTGCTGCTGCGTCGCCCGCGATCTACCAGCAGGCATTCTTCGCGCTGCTGCCGCAAGAGCAGAGCGAGCGACCGTTTTCGGAGACGCTCGACGCACTCGCGGCTGATCAGCACGTGCGCATTCTGCTCGTCTCCAACCAGGGGTTGGTCCTTCACGACACAGGCGGGAAGCTCAGTGACACGCGGCTGGATGTGCCGCGGTCGTCTACCGAAGACGTGCGGCGCGGGTTCGTCTCGTGGCAGCCGGAGGAGCAGTCGCCGGGTGATGGAACGCTCACGTTCGTTGCGGCGTCGCAGCGCTTCGTCACGGGCGGAGGCCGCGAGTTGCCGTTCCGCATCGTCCTCGCCGTCAAGAGCGATACGATTGCCGGCGCGTGGCTGGGCCTGCTGCCGAGTCTGACGCTCGCCGGGCTGATCGCCATTCCGCTGGCGATGCTGGCGGCGATCGTCCTCGCGCGGCAGGTCGCACAGCCGGTGCGGAAACTCACCGCTGCGTCTGAGGCGATGGCGCGCGGCGACTTCGACCAGCGCGTCGAAGTGGCGCGCGACGACGAAGTCGGGCGTCTCGCACGCTCGTTCACGGCGATGGCCGAGCACGTCGGCACGCGCGATACGCAGATGCGGACGCTGCTTGCGAACGTATCGCACGATCTGAAGACGCCGATGACGTCGATCACCGGCTACGCCCAGGCGCTGACCGATGGCACTGCGGACGCCGCGGACACGCAGCACATCGGCAGCGTCATCAACGACGAGGCGAAGCACGTGAACGCGCTGCTGGAGGACCTGCTCTATCTCGGTGAGATCGATGCAGGACAGGTGATCACGAAGCGCGAAGACATGCCACTGGACGAGATTGTCGGCCGCTGTGTGCGCCGCATCGAGCCGGCCGCAAAGGCGAAGGCGCTGGAAGTCAACGTCGATCTCGCCAGCGATGCGATCTTGCACAACATCGACTCGGACAAGTTGGAACGCGCCTTCACGAACGTGCTGGAGAACGCGGCGAAGTTCACGCCGGCCGGCGGCGAGATCACGGTCGTCGGCCGCCGCGAGAACGGCGTCGGCCCGGCGCGCGTCGTCTGCACGATTACGAACACGGGCACGTCGATCGCCGAAGACGACCTTTCGCGCGTATTCGATCGTTTCTTCCGCGGCGATCGGGCGCGCCGGACTGCGTCCGGTAGCGGCCTCGGTCTGGCGATTACGCGCGAACTGGTCGAGCTGAATCGCGGCACGATCGAGGCGGCGAACGAGCCGGGCGGCGGCGTGTCGTTCCGCCTGGTGTTACCGGCGTAATTCTGGTGGCACATTTGGCCCACAAAGCGTGCGGGTACGCGGCAAACCGACGCTCACCGCACGAACCTCCTGTCTTGAGGACAAGCGCCGCGCGGGCTGGAAAGCCCGCGCTACGTGGCATGACGCTACGAGTCAGTAGAGGAGCTTTTGGCCAACCCGTGACGACCACTCCGGGCGTTGGAATTCGGCTGTAACGCCTGTGCGCCTGTTGGCACATTGCTTAGTTGCGCGATTGCACAGATGTGGGTTAGAGTAGATGCAAATCGTTGCAACAAAGGATACGGGCATGAGCTGCGAATCTGAAACCATCGACGTCCTGCGCGAATCCGGACATAAGATGACGCCGCAGCGCATGATGATTCTGACGTCGCTGCGCCACGCGTCCGGCCACTTATCGGCGGCGGACATCTTCGAGCAGGTGAAGGCCGCCTATCCGTACGTGGACATCTCGACGGTATACCGCACGCTGACGGTGCTGAAGGAGATGCGACTGATCTCCGAGACGCACATGGGCGGCGGCGACGCGACGTTCGAGTGGGTGGCGAGTGAGCGGCATCACCACTTGATCTGCCGCCACTGCAACGGCGTAACGCTATTGGACCACACCTACCTCGAGAAGCTCGGCTCGCAGATCGAGCGCGAGGTCGGTTTCCATGCGGACATCGACCACTTCGCGATCTTCGGTCTGTGCGCCGACTGCAAGCGCGAAACCGCATCGAACTAGGATTCGAAAGTAGCCTGGTATGAACGACCTGCTCTTGAGCATCTTCGGCAGCGTGCCTCTTCTGGCAATGGGCCTCGGGGGCACCATCGGCGTGCTCGGCGCCGCTCTCGCGTTGGGCATCCGCCATGGCATCGACTGGGACCACATTGCCGCGATCACCGACATCACGAGCACGGCGGCCGCATCCGCCGACGAAACCGATCGCGGCTGGCTCAACAGCGAGCCCGCGCTGATGCTTACGGACGAATCGCATCACTCCCTCGCGGCGCGCGGCGGTGCGACGCTACAGACGGCGGTCGCTGTCGGTGGGTCGCACTCGCATTCGATCGGTGAATTCGCGCATCGCCACAACGGGCACACCGCGGGCTACGGCCCCGCGATTCAGACGTTCGTGCGCAGGCAACGGCCCGCGCTAATGTTGGGGAGTATGTACGCGCTCGGACACGGAAGCGTTGTCGTGTTGCTGGGGCTGTTAGCGATTCTGGCGCGACAGTTCTTGCCGGACTGGATCGACCCGATCATGGAGCGCGTCGTTGGTGCGACGCTCATCATGCTCGCGGTGTACCTGTTCTACTCGGTGTACCAATACTTTCGTGGCGGACAGGAGTTCCGCCTGCGCAGCCGCTGGATGCTGGTCTTCGCCGGCGTCCGAAACGGTGTGGGCGCTGTGCGTTCGCGCGTCTTCGGCAAACCACACGAGCATGTGCACGAGGCGCAGCAGTACGGCGTCAAGACCGCATACGCCGTCGGCCTCATCCACGGCATTGGCGCGGAGACGGGTACACAGGTGCTGGTGATCGCGACAGCCGTGGGCGCGGGCAGTCGCGCGATGGGCGTCGCGGCGCT
>JANXYW010000078.1 GCA_025355835.1 Chloroflexota bacterium | reverse complement strand
ATCGATGTGAACGCATCGCATACGCAGGCTGCTTGACGCACGCGGCCGCGAATTGAACGCGAAGCCGCCGTCCGCGATACTGCAACGCGCTATGGGGAACCCACGAATCAAGCTGCATCGCGGCGGCATCGCCTTGTTCGGGATGGCGGTGCTGGTAGCACTCCTCTCGTCGTGCAGCGCGGCGGCGAGCGCGGCGCATCTGAGCCGCGGCTGTCGCGAAGGGCGCCGGGTCGCGCTGACGTTCGATGACGGCCCGAATCCGACGCAGACGGAGCAGATCCTCGACATCCTGCAGTCGCACCACGCCCGGGCCACGTTCTTCGATGAAGGCCAGGCCGTCGAAGCGCACCCCGAAATCGTGCAGCGAGAACTCGCGCTCGGCATGGCCGTTGGCTCGCACTCGTACGCGCACGGGAAAGATCTGCCGACGCTGACACGCGCCGACTTCGCGATCGATCTGCAGCAAGCGGAAGCGGCGCTTACGCCGGTGCTCGGCTACAAGCCCGCGCTCTATCGCGCGCCGTACGGCCACACGAGCCAGAACATGCTCGACGAACTGCATGCCGAAGGCTACGTCTCGATCGGCTGGGATGTCGATTCCACCGATTGGAGCGGCGCGACAGTAGATGCGGTCGTGAGCAGCGTGCTTGACAACGTCCACCCCGGAGCGATCGTGTTGATGCACGACGGCGGTCTCGGCGGCGGCAACCCCGATCGTGTTACCACAATCGCCGCATTGCCGCGCATCATCGACGGCCTCCACGAGCGCGGCTACGCGCTCGTGACCGTGCCGGAGATCACGGGCGCGCCAGCCGTTCACGGCCACGAACGGAGACGCGAATGCTCGGCGAGCTGACGCTGCCGCGATCGTCGTCGGAGATCGGGCGCGCTATCGGACGCTGGCACGTGCGCGTGCAGCACGCAGTGGCGGCGTGCGCGCTGATCGGCGTCGCGTTCCTCTGCGCGATCATTCTGACGCGCGATGTTTATCTCGGCTCCGATTCCGCGAACGACTACGCGCACGTCTGGTACATCTCGCAGCAGATATTCCACCATGGCCGCCTGCCGCTGCACATCCCGAATCTTGAATCCGGCGACGCGCTCACCCTCCCGTACGCGATCGTCCCGTGGCTGATTGCGGCAGTCCCATACGCGATCTTCGGCGATCGCGCCGTGACGGTGACGATGCTCGCCGGGTTCGCGCTGTACGGCTACGCGGCGACGCGCGCGCGGCCCGTGCTGCGGGATCCACGGCTGCTGGCGATCATCTACGTCAACACGTTCCTCATCGAAGGCCTCGTGTCGTTCCAGATGGCGTTCATCTGGGCGTGCGTCTTCTTCTTTCTGTTCGTTGAGGCGGTCGACGCCCGGCGCTGGCCACTCGCCGCCGCCTTCGCCGTGCTCGCCGTGACATCGCATCCGTTCGCGGGCGCGACGGCTGTCGGCGCATATGCCGCGTTCGCTGTCGTGCGCCGCCCGCGCGATGTCGTTCCGCTCGGCGGCGCGATCCTGGTTGCAGCTATCGTGCTGCTGCCGTACGCGTTCTACATCCACACCACGCCCGCGGTCGATTCGACGAAGCGCGCGGATCTGCTTGGCACGCTGCGGTGGATCACGCGCTATCGCGGCGCCGTGATCGTCCTGCCGATCGTTGTGTCGGGTTTCGCTCCGGCGTTTCGCACCATGTTTCTGGTTGTCTTCGCGGCGATGGCTCTAATGTTCGCGCAACGGTTCGAATCGAAGAAGGTTGACGCCGTTGGCCTCACCAACACATCGCACCCGTTCTACGGCGAGTTCATCGCATCGCCGCAGTTCGACCGCAACTTGCGCTATCGCGTGCTGGAGCCGAACGACTGGGAAGACGGCGCGTATCAACTTGTGCGTCACGGCGCGGTGCTGACGCAGGAGTTCTTCGACCAGAGTCAGTTTCGCCGCTGGTGGAATACGCAAGAGCAGTACCAGTGCTTTCTCGGCGCGAAGCACGTCGATGTCGTGCTGCTGGAGCGCTCGTACCCGTGGAAGTTCTCGCAGAACGAGGACGTGCGCCTGCGCGAACTGGAGCAGCAGGGGAAAGCGCACGTCCTGTACACAGGCCGCGATCCCGAAGGCCGCGGCCCGCAGGTGAAAGCGTACGATGTACGAGCGGCGCGCCAGGACGGCGCGCGACTATCGGATTGCAAACTCTGATCTTCTCTGCGGCGGATTCTCGCACGCGGCGGCCTTTGGTCACACGAGGCAGCGTGCTCCGTCGGTCCGCCTTTGGCGGAATCACGGCCGAGGGCGGCCGCGCTCCACGCTTCGCGTCACGTTACCGAGCGGCAGGGTCACCCAGCCCCAGAAAGAACCTCGGTGTTTCGGTGCCTCGGTGGTGAGCGTCGAGTTACCGACGCAGGTCGACGGGGATGTACGTGAACGGCATCGGGTCGCGTTCCACCGAATACAGCCGCGCCAGCTCGTACTTCAGCCAGCTGTTGGATTCGTCGAGCCACGCGAGAGGTGGGTTCAGCTCGCGAACATCGCGCCGCGATGCTTCTTCCTGAAGCTGCGTGAGGACGGAGCTGAGTTCGGCGGCGAGTTCTATGAGGCGGTCCATCGCATTGCCTCCTTGCACTGAGAGGGCCGCCCCGATTATACGTCCGTACCCGCTGCGTTGCTACGGGTCAGTGTTAGAATCCCGTTAATGTCCCCAAACCCCTACCGCGATCTGCCGTCCGTCGATCGCCTCTTGGCCGATGACTGTCTTCGATCGGCGCCGACCGATCTCGCGACGTCGATGGCGCGAGAGGCACTCGATGCCGCGCGTGCTGCCATCGCCGCCGGCGATGGCGCGCCAGCGTTCGATGCGATCGTGCGCGACATAACGAGACGTATCGAACTCCAGGTGCGATCGCCGCTGCGCCCGCTGATCAATGCGACCGGCGTCATCAT
Organism: Chloroflexota bacterium; assembly: GCA_025355835.1. GTDB lineage: Bacteria > Chloroflexota > Dehalococcoidia > DSTF01 > JACRBR01 > JANXYW01. The sequence continues at coordinate 2,066 of JANXYW010000078.1, read as the reverse complement.
CCACACGAATCTCGGTCGTGCACCGCTCGCGCTCGAAGCCATCGAGGCGATGGCGACGGTTTCCGGCGGCTACAGCAACCTCGAGTATGACATCGACTCCGGCGCGCGTGGCTCGCGCCACACGATCCTGGAGCCGCTGCTCTGCCGCATCACGGGCGCTGAGGCGGCGATGGCCGTCAATAACAACGCGTCCGCGGTACTGCTCGCGCTGGCTGCGGTTGCGGCAGGGAAGGAGGTCGTCGTCTCGCGCGGCCAGCTGGTCGAGATCGGCGGCGGATTTCGTATCCCCGATGTGATGCGGCAGTCGCGCGCGAAGCTCGTCGAAGTTGGCACGACGAATCGCACACGCATCGCCGACTTCGAGGCGGCGATCACGCCGAAGACGGCGGCGATCATGCGCGTCCATCCCAGCAACTTCAAGATCAGCGGTTTCACCGAGACGCCGTCCATCGAAGACCTCGCGCGCGTCGCCCGCGATCGCGGTGTGCTGCTGATCGATGACGTCGGCAGCGGCTGCCTGCTCGATGTGTCGGCGTACGGCCTCGCACCCGAACCGACGCCGCAGGCATCGATCGCTTCGGGCGCCGATCTGGTGATGTTCTCCGGCGACAAGCTGTTCGGCGGGCCGCAAGGCGGCCTGATCGTCGGGCGCGTCGCTGTAGTCGACCGGCTGAAGCGCCACCCGCTCGCGCGCGCGGTCCGCATGGACAAGGCGAGCATCGCCGGTCTCGCCGCGACGCTGCGTATCTATCTCGAAGGCGGCGCGGTCGATCGCATCCCCGTTTGGCGCATGATCGCGACGCCGCTCGACGCGCTCGCCGCTCGCGCCGCCGCCATCGCCGCCGCGATTGGCGACGCCGCGAGCGTCATCGATGGCCGCTCGATGATCGGCGGCGGCTCGCTGCCTGAAGAGAGCTTGCCGACGAGGCTCGTAGCTCTCGCGTCGTCCCGCGGTCGCAACTCTACGATGCTGGCCGCGCGTCTGCGCGAACGCAGCGTCATCGCACGCGTCGAAGACGGTCGCGTGCTGCTCGACCCGCGCACCATCGACCCGGCAGACGACGAACGCGTCGCGCAAGCGTGCGCCGAGGCGCTCGCCTGACGCTACGGGCCGCATCGGCTAGGATGAATGGCGAGGCGCGGACGCCCGCTACCAGTTCGGAAGGCCATCTGCATGAAGCTCGAAGATCTCCGCCTCGCCGCGAGCGTGCTCAGCGCCGACGGACACAAGCTTGGAACGCTCAGCCGTTTTGTCTTCAACAAGAACACCCTCAAGCTCACGCACATTGTTGTGGATACCGGCATCCTCCGTAGCGGAGAGCCACTCTGGAAGGGCGGGTGGGGCCTTTCGCATGACCGTGTCCTTCCGTTCGGCGTGCTGGACCGTGCGAGCCATGACGAATTGCGTATCACCATGACCGCCGACGAGTTCAGGGAACTCTCCGTGGACTACATTCAGGAGCACTTCGAGCGGATGCCGGACGAGAAGCCCGGCTGGCCGGATGCCTCCGATATCCCCGCAGTGCTCGCATCGATGCCGGGCGAACCGGGCCCGTATCTCCTCTATGAAGTGCGCGCGATCGGCCCGGACGAAGTCGAGATCAAGAAAGACTCGCCCGTCTGGTGCCTCAATCCGCACAAGAAGATTGGCGAGGTCGACAGCCTCATGTATGACGACGAGACCAAGAAGGTCACCGACCTCGTCATCCGGCGTGGCCACTTCTTTACGAAAGAAGTCGTGCTCCCGATGCGTTTCGTCGTCGAGGTGGTCGCCGATATCGTGCGTGTCGAAATCGACGATGATGCGCTGAACGGGCTGCCGGAGTTCACCACCTGACCGCCGCTGGCGCTTGCACAGGAGATGCCCCCATGTCCGCCGTGCAGCGCCCGCCGCTCCGCGCTCGCGATCACCTGCTGCCACTTGGTGCGCGCACATACGTCGTGGCGATCATCAATCTCACCGAAGACTCATTCTCTGGCGATGGCACCGGCGCCGATCTCGACGCCGCCGTGCGTCGTGCGGTCACCGCCGCCACCGAGGGAGCGGACATCATCGACGTCGGCGC
>JANXYW010000059.1 GCA_025355835.1 Chloroflexota bacterium | reverse complement strand
GATCGCCCACTTCGGCTCCGGCATCTGCAGCCAGATGCGGCGGATCGCCGGCGCCATCTTCCACGTGCAGGTGCCCGAGACGATCATCAGGTCCGACTGCCGGGGCGATGCGCGGAAGATCTCCGCGCCAAAGCGCGCGATGTCGTAGCGCGGCGTCGCCGTCGCGATCATCTCCATCGCGCAGCACGCGAGGCCGAACATGGTGGGCCAGAGCGACGACGAGCGCGCCCAGTTCATGACGGTGTCGACGCCGGTCAGCAGGATGTTCTGCTCGACATCAGCATCGATGCCCGGCTCTGCGTCCTGGCCCAGCAGCGGAATCGTTTCTTGCACCATGGTGGTGGCAGTGTGACCGATCGTGCCGCGTTTGGGCAATCTTTCACAAGCGGGGGAGACCTCACCCCGACCCTCTCCGCCCGGCGGAGAGGGTGACGGCGGCGGTCGGCGTTTCGAGTCCCACCGCTGCTCTCCTCTCCGCCGGCCTGCTCGCCGTGGCGAGGCGGAGAGGACCAGCGCGAAGCGCGGAGGTGAGGTCACGCGGCGTCGATCCGCACGCGAACGCAGCGCAAGAACGCAAATTGGCTATCCCACCTTGAACGCGAGCGGGCCGGCAGCTGGCAGGCCGTCCGCGAACGCGCGGGGTTCGTACTTGCGCTCGCAGTACTTGTCGAGGGTTTCGCGATCTTCTTTGTACTCGAAGCGCGGGACGGCGTAGCCGCACGATGTCTGTAGCTTCTCGACATCGATGAAGAACGCCTGGCGCACGTACGGATGCAGATCGTCCTGGAATGCGGCCTGGTACTGGCGCAGCGCGGGATCATCGAGATCCACGCGGCGGCCGCGGCCAAAGATGCGGACGATGCCGGCGGTCGGCTCGAAGCTGCAGACCATGAGCGTGATGCGGCCGTTCTCGGCGGTGTGCTTCGCGGTCTCGTTGCCGCTGCCGGGGTAGTCGAGGTAGCCGACGAGGTTCGGGCCGAGGACGCGGAGCAGCGTGCGCCCTTTCGGTGACAGGTTCGGGAATCCGTCGTTAGGGTCGGTGGGCGCGGTAGCCACGAAGAACATGTGCTGGCGCTCGATGAACGCCTTCCGCTCGTCGTCGATGTGATCGTAGAAGTCTGCCATGGCGGATCTCCTCGCTCTCGTACGGGTGGGGTTTCATGGTAGCAAACGCATGTGGGCGCGGGGTGGGCGCGGGGTGGGCGCGGGTGACGTCGCGCGCCGCGTGTGCTGTCGTGCTGAGCGAGAGCGTTTGTCATGCAGAGCGAGAGCGTTTGTCATGCAGAGCGAGAGCGGTTGCCATTGCGCCGGATGACGACTCACGCGCGAGCCGAGCGAGGACGGACCTGAAGGTGCGTCCCTACGGCCTCACCCGAGCATCGGTCGACACGACGAGCCCGTACGCTGGATGAGACGGCGACCATCAGTTGACTGGCGTTGCCTTGCAGAAGGCTTCCGGGTCGAAGCGGCAGCTGTGGGCTTTGATGAAAGTGCGGACGCGGCCGTCGGTGTAGTCGGATGCCGTGAAGGTATCGACGCGCGTCCACGCAGCCATGCCGATCGTATCGCTATCGAGATCATCGTCGGGGGACAGCACGACGCGGGCGCCGAGCGAGATCTCCTGTGTGACGAGATCCTTCAAACGCTCGATCGTCTTGGCGCAGGCTTCGCTAGCGCAGCTGTAGCCGACGTACACGCCGGCGTGCTCTTCGATGTGCGGGATCGCCTCGCGCGGGATGGCGAATCCGTACACGGCGGGGTCGGACGGGATGTTGATGCGGTGGCCGCCGGGAAGGACGACGTTCTTCTGCACAGGTATGTGCATGCCGGACGTGGGTGGGTTCGATGCGTAACAATCTTCGGAGGTGATGTGTTCGGGGCAGAACTCGATGCGTTTGTCGAGCGGGTACGTGGTCGTGTGTTTTCGGCCCTGCGTGGGTACGAAGCGTCCCGGCAGTTTCGTGCTGTCGTCGGCTTCGGCGCGCAGCGAGGCACTCCGCGCGGCGCTCGGCGTCGGAACGGCGCCCGTCCTCGCTGCACGGGGCAGGGTTGTGCGCAGGTCGATGCCGTCTTCGCCTTTGACGATGCCGCTGTACACGGCAATGATCACCGCGATGGTCGCGGCGATCAGCAGAACAAGCACCACTTCCGTCGCGATATGCAGCACACGCATCGCGAGAGTATACCGGCGGCCCCGCTTTGTCCGGCCGCGGGCGGCCCTTAGACTGGATGCGCATGGCAAGTGCCCGCTCCAACATCCGCAGATTCATCGTCCGCACATGGCCGCTGCTGGCGGCGCTATCGCTGCTTGGCGGCATGCCGGTGCTGCTGAGCTTCACGCGCAACGGCCGCGTCGCGGTTGAGGCGTCGATCTTTCTGCCCGACATGGTGCTGCAGGTGCCGCTGCCGTTCCGGCCGGTGGATCTGATCTCCGACCCGCCCAAGCGCGAACACGTCACCATCGACTACCAGAGCCGGAACGGGCCGCGCTCGATCGAGGCGGATCTGTATGTGCCGGCGCAGGGCGCACATCACGTTGGCGTCGTGTTCTCGATGGGTGCGCCGCCGCTGAAGCTGGACGACCCGCGTCTTGTGCGAATCGCGGAGGACGCCTCGCGAGCCGGGGTGGTGATGCTGGTGCCGTTCAGCGACCGCCTCGACGATGTACAGATCCTACCCGAGGAGATCGATGCGCTCGTGGCCGAGTTCCAGTACGTGCAGAAGCTGCCGCAGGTGAATCCGACGCGCGTAGGATTCTTCGGTGCCAGCGTCGGCGGTTCGTTGGCGCTGGTGGCGGCGGCCGATCCCCGCATCGCGGACGAGGTCGACCACGTCGTGTCGTTCGGCGGCTACTTCGACGCGCTGGCCGCGTTCGGCGCGATCGCCACGCACCATATCGAGTACAAGGACGTCGACGAGAAGTGGACGCCGAAGCCGCACGCGGAGCACGTGATCGCGCGCCAGCTCATCGATCGGCTGGACAACACGCACGATCGCGACGTCCTGAGCGGCATCTTCGTCGACGATGGGCCGACGAATCCGGACGACATCGCAAGGCTGAGCCCGCTCGCCCGCAGCTCGTACAACTTCCTGTCGAACCGCGACCCGAGCGCCGTCGCTGACTTGATCCGCACGCTGCCGTCAGACGCTGTGGCGGAGCTGGACTATCTTTCGCCGAAGACGAGCATCGGACAGGTGAAGGCGGATCTGTTCATCCTGCACGATCGATCGGATCCGTTCGTGCCGTACACGGAGCTGCGGCGCATGAAAGACGAAATCGGCGATCGATCGAACGCGCACTTCGACGAGCTGCGGCTCTTCGAGCACGTCTCACCGAAGTTGGATCAGAAGCCGGACATTATTGCGCTGGACAGTACGCGGCTGCTGTTCCGGTTGTATCAGTTGCTGCTGCGGTGGGATTGATGTGACCTCACCTCCGCGCTGCGCGCTGGTCCTCTCCGCCCGGCGGAGAGGGGAGACCGCTGACGCGCGAGGGAACATCTCGAGACGAAGTTCCGGCCTCGATGTAGGACAGCCGCCCTCGGCTGTTGGCAGCCCGCCACATCCATCACAATCGCTCGTGCTGTCAGCCAACAAGAGTGGCACAGCCGTCCCGGCTGTGATCACCCCGTGCGCGATCGATGCTCGTTTCCACGCACCGCGTCGCTCTCGACCCCCTCTCCGCCGGCCTGCTCGCCGTGGCGAGGCGGAGAGGGTCGGGGTGAGGTTTCTAGTCTTCGACCAGCCCCTGCGACGCGAGGAACGCCTTCGCATCTTCCACGCTGCTGAAGACGCGGGAGCCGAGGCCGTCGAGCGCGTCGACGACGGCGTCGGGGGCGCTGTCGTCTTCGGCGGCATCGACGATGGGGCCGCGGGTCACCTGACCGCCAGTGGCGAAGCCATTCTCGATGTAGGGGGCGACTGCGCTCCACTTGACGGCCATTGCTGCTCCTTGTGATGTAGCTCGGGGACGTGCGGAGTATAGCTGCGCGCGGCGCGTCGGAAAACTGCGGCGGTACCCGAGCGACGCGGGCTGAATGAGCCCGTCTCAAAACTCCGTGTAAGCGAACTGTTCATCCCATCAGCGGATTCCACCGTCCTCGTCAGAGCAAGTTGTTCCCCGACGGCGACGATACTCGATGAATACTCTCACTTGTTCTCCCATTCGTCCGCCGCGGAT
>JANXYW010000016.1 GCA_025355835.1 Chloroflexota bacterium | reverse complement strand
GACGTGCCGTCGTACGGCAAGACCGGCACGTACACCAACGCCGAACGCCGCGTGAACCGCATGCACGCCGCGCTCGCCGCACTCGGCGACGCCCGCCCAGCGCTGCTCGCGCTGACGGATCTGGCGAACGCGATCGCCGGTACAAACACGTGGACGTACGCGCACCCCGACGCCGTCACCGACGAGATCGCGGCGAGCGTCCGCGGCTACGAGCGCTTCGGCGCGAACTCCGCATTCTGGGGCAAGGCGCGCGTGTTCGAGCTGCCGTCGAAGTTCGAGCGGCAGCCCGTCGCCGCCGCGACTGCGCCGTCGCCGAACGGTGGCTTGCTACTCACGACAGGACGCACGCTCTTCACGAGCCTCGAGGGCGCGGCGATTCACTCGCCCGACGCCGACAAGCTGCACCGCGAAGAGTTCGTCGAGCTCCACCCTGCCGACGCGGCCGCGCTGCGCATCACCGACGAGTCGGAAGTGACGCTCGTAACCGCGAACGGCGAGCTGACGCTCCGCTGCAAGATCAGCGACCGTGTGCTCGAAGGCGTAGCGTTCGTGCCATATTCGTACGATGGTGGCGCAGTCTGCGCGCTCTTCGCCCGCGGCGGCGCGCCAATCGCCGTCAGCGCGAAGGTCGCCGTAACGGCGTAGCGTCCACTCGTTATCATAGGCGGGGCGGTAGTTGGTCTCGGGTTCCTCGGCACCGACAACGGAGCGAACGCACATGCTGGTCCTCTGGGAGGCCATCGCCGTCTGGCTGGTCATTGTCCTGACGACGATGTTGGTAGTCACGTACCTCGCGCTTCGCTGGGGGCGCGATCCGTTCGGCTGGCTCCTCCTCTCCGCCGCCATGGGGCCTATTGCCGTCGTCGCGTTGATCGGCACGCGTCAATCCGACGTGAAGCGCCGGCCGGTGCCGACGCGCCTAACACCGCAGAGTACGGGCCGGCGCCGAATCCTCATCGCCTCCGACGGATCGCCTGCAAGCCTCGCGATAGTTCACCATGTGACTGGCCTCCAACCCGACGGCGTCGATGTGATCATCGTTGCCGTTCTGCCGCACGAGGCGCGCCCAACGGCGGCTCCGAGGTCAGAGACGGACTATCAGGAGCGTGTGCAACAGTCGACACGAGCGGTGCTCGGTGCGCTGCGGGAGGCCGGTATTGAGGCCCGAACAGTCGTCGTGTTCGGTGTACCCGGCGAAGAGATCGTGCGCGTCGCGGACGCGGAGCAGGCGGACCTCGTGATCGTGGGTCGACGCGGCGCCGGGCTTAGCCGCGCGCTCCTCGGGTCAACATCCGACTACGTACTCAAGCACGCCACGCGTCCAGTGACCGTCGTCAGCTAGGGCGTGACCACCGTTCCTGTTCCGGGCAACGCCGCGTACTATTGTGCTCATGAGCGACCTGACGGCGATCCGCCGGGTACTGCGGCGCGTTGTCCCCTTCCCGGTACGTTGGCGCGCGCGCGTCTTACGCAGACTCATCGTCGATGCGCGCTCTGGCGCGCGTTTCGGCGCTGGCCTCGGTGCGCAGCGCGATTTCTCACACCGCGTCTGCGGGTACGAGCGACCGCTGATCTGCTATGCGGGCCAGGAAGGGCGGTTCGCGGCGAAGAAACACAACGTCGAACTGGCGCTCTCCTGCGTCGACGGGCTCGTTGTTGCTCCCGGAGAAACGTTTTCGTTCTGGCGGTGCGTGCAACGACCGACGGTTCGCTCTGGTTACGCGGCCGCGGCCGCGCTCAAGGACGGCGTGCTCGTCGATGATGTCGGCGGCGCGATCTGCCTCGCGTCTACGCTGCTGTTCAACATCGGATTGCTATCCGGGATGGCCATCGATGAGCGCTGGTGCCACAGCGTCGATTCGTACGGTGACGCTCGCTACTTCGAACTGGGGCGCGACGCCGCGGTCGAGTACGCGTATCGCGATCTGCGGTTGCGCAACGTCTTCGACGCGCCGATGCTGCTGCGCGCGTGGGTGTCGGCAGATGCGGTGTGCGCCGAAGCTTGGTCTTCACGCCCCGCGGACATCCAAGTCAACATCACCGTCAGTGCACCTGAATGTGATGGTGTGGGCGTGAGCGTGACCACGGTGCGCCAAGTGAGCCGAAGTGGCACAGCCCATACGCATACGGAGGATCGCAGTCAGAGCACGTACCGCGTCGCGCCAGTCGCCCAAGACCTACGAACTACAAACTAAGAACTACAAACTCCCACTACCAACTGCCGCCGCCGCCGCCGCCACCACCGCCACCGGAGAAGCCGCCGCTGAAGCCGCTGCCGCCGCTGCTGCCGGGGGTGCTGGCGATGACGTGCGAGACGCTTGATGCGAACGTCTCCATGCTGCGCGAGAAATCGGGCGCGGAGAACGCGGCGGCGCCGACGTACCAGCCGCCGGTAAACGCAGTTGTGTCGATGTCGCGGAAGACGTGCGCCCACTTCTCGACGCAGCCGAAGACGATGGCGTACGGCAGATATTCGGCGAAGATGTTCGCCTTCTCGTTGAACTCTTGCCGCCGTTGCTCCGCGGTATCGATGTAGAGGCGGAAGCCGAGCACGCGCCGCAGCGCTTCGCTGCCCTTTGCCGTGCGCTTCGGCATCCACGTCGATGTCGCGAGCATCAGCACGGCGATCGCCACGATCGGCACGCCGATGAGCGCCGCGCCGAAGAATCGCCCGAGCCCGTAGCCGGCCGCCGCGCCCGCGATGCCGATGACCACAGCGGTGCTGCTCGCGCTCGTGCGCATCGCGTCGGGCGACTTCGCGAACCAGCCGTGGCTGACGGTGTTGGCGTAGAGCTGCGTTTGCGCTTCCTCGAGCGACGTGTGGTACTCATTCTTCAGATCGGACACGTTGACTTCAGCGCCGCTCTTGAAGAGGCCGGTGAGGATCGTCCGCTCGAACGGCTGCAGATCGTCCGGCTCCTCCTTCTTCTTCGTCAGCTTCCAGTCCTTCTTCCCGAACGCCCAGCTCTTCTCGCGCTCCTCGATCCTCAGGTAGCCGCGCACCGCCAGATCGACGATCGTCGCCGATACGTCCTTCGTGTCCGCACGCTCATCCAACAGCACGCCCATCTCGGCCGGCCGCAGCGCATCCGGCGGCGTGTACTCGACGACGATCTGGTCGCGGTGGAACAGCGGACGCGTGTGCTCGGTGGCATCGTTCGTCAAATAGTAGACGGACGTGTACGCGCGGTCGCGTCCGTTCCGCCACCAGTTGTATGCCGCGAACGGCAAGCCAAGCACGAGCACGATCACCGCGCCGATGATCGTCAGCGGCGTGAACTCGAAGTAGCGCTCGAACACGTTCTTCGGCTTGTCGACGAGCAGAATCGCCGGCTCCGCGACCGCGCCTTTCCGGAGGGCAACCACGATCGTCAGTTGTTCGGCGGAGCTGAACGGTCGCGTCGCGCTGAACAGCGTTCCGGAGTCGTCCGCGCCAGGGCTCACTTTGCAGCGTTCGGTCGATCCAGTACGGCCCTCAAAGCAATCCACGCGCTGCACGCCGCCGCCGACAACCGTCACGACGGCTGTCGTCTCATTGGTTCGAACGGGCCATTCCGACCCGTTTACGTTCCAGTACAGCTCATCATGATCCGGAGATGCGTTCAGCGCCCCGCGCAGCCTGTACGCGATGCGATACGACTGCTTGCCCGAGATCGTGCGGTCGGCGTTGCCGATCTTCAGCTGAACGTTTGCGCCGTTGCGGCTCTGCGTGAAGGTCCACGGCTTGTTTGCTGCGTCGGTCACAGATACCTGGTCGAATCCGTAGATGCGGTTGTGCTTGTCGTCTCCCGGGATGCTGTATTCAATCGGAATCTCGCGGAAGATGCCGTGTTTCTGTAGCGCGCCGAAGTCGACGTCGATGCTCTCCACGACCAGCAGGCTGCCGTCCGGCTGGATGTCGATCCGCGCCGTGAATCCGTCGATCGTCCAGCCCTCATCGGCGTGGGCGTTCCGAGGCATCGCCACCGACAACATCGCCACGATCGCGAGAGCAGCAAGTACGAAGCGCATGCGCATCAGCCCTCCGACTTCGTGCTCGTCTCCGGCGGCGGCTCGTCGGGCGCGGCGACCTCGCTCGTCGGTACCGGGCCGATGCCGCCGACGCGATTCTCGAGGATGTAGTCGAAGAACACACGGCCGACCGCCGCCGCCGGTAACGCGAGCAGCACGCCCGGGATGCCGAACAGC
>JANXYW010000444.1 GCA_025355835.1 Chloroflexota bacterium | reverse complement strand
AAACGCGAGCGTCAGTTTCGGCACGGCCTCGAACAGCGGCCGCGGCGCGGCATCCAGCCGTCCATCGACGAGCGTGCCCGCGAGGAACGCGACGACGGCATCTTCTTCGCGCTCTTGCCGCGATCCCGTCGCGTGCTTCGCCGGATACTCGATCTTTGCGTCGATGGGGCCGTGCATCTCCCCGACGAGCACGCGCGCTATGATCCGCGCGTACGTGCGCAGCCGGCCGTCGTCGTCAAGGCGAGCCGCGACTAGCGCCTCCGTTCCGCGCGCGGACGTCAGCAGCACAGCGTCCACATCCTGCAGCTCGGCGGTGTCGTCGCAGTGAACGTTCATCTCTTGTAGCATCGCGCGCAGGCGGAACGTGCGCGTGCGCGCATCGCCATCCAGCGGCAGAGAACGCAGGCGATCGCCCATCTGGCGGCGCGTGTCATCGAGTACGACGGTGTCTATCATGCGCGCAGCTCCTGCCCCACGGAGGAGGGTTGAAGCCCTAGCAAGTGCCAGAGTAGCCAGCGGCGCACGACGCCCTGGTCGGGACGCGACAGCGCGCGGTACTTCCGGAGCAGATCGTCGAACTGCGTCATATCGCCGCGCGTCCATGGCAGCGAATAGCCGCCGAGCTCAAGAATCTCACGCAGATGTTCCGAGCTGAGTGCGTCGCAGCAGAGCGCCCAGCCGACCATGCGCTCGAGCGTCAGCGGCACTTCGCCTTGACCCTGCTCGTATCGCGAAACCATGCTCTGGCTGATGTGGAATCCGAGTTCGTCCAGCTCCCACGCCAGCTGCGACTGCGAACGGGTGGCGCCGCGCATCCCGCGCAGCCCGCCGCCAATGCGGCTGCGAATGGCATCCCAGCGGGCGATCTGAACCTCGTCGCGTTCCGGCATGCCTACATGGTATCACCGCCCGGGAAGCGTGCAATTCCGCGCGTGCATGGGCCGGGCCGGGGAACCACAGATTTCACAGATTGTGTTGAGCGCGGGCTGAAAGGCCCGCGTCTCGCCTCGTAACAGCGATCAGGCGGCGAACTTCCGAGCGCGGGCGTTCAGCCCGCGCCGTACTGGTTCGAAGAATCCTGTAGAACCACGGATCCCGTAGCGGCCTCGATCGGGCAGACGCTGGCGTGCCGCGCTGTTACGCTGTGATGAAGTCATGGAACTACTGATCCGCAAACTACGCGCCGAAAGCCGCATCCCACAGCGCGCCACCGAAGGCGCAACCGGGTTCGACCTCTACGCCTGCCTCGATGCGCCGGTCCTGCTCGCGCGGACGCCGCAGATGGTGCCGACGGGCGTGGCGATTGAGTTTCCACGCGGCTACGACGCACAGGTACGGCCGCGCTCCGGACTGTCGCTGAAGGGCGTCGGCGTCGCATTCGGCACCGTCGATGCCGACTACCGCGGCGAACTCTTCGTGACGATGTGGACGTTCGGCGCCGCCGATTCGTACGAGTTGCACGACGGCGACCGCATCGCACAGCTCGTGTTCGCCGCGCTAGCGCCGGTCGTCGTCACAGAAGTGGCGGAGCTATCCGGCACGGCCCGCGGTGAAAGCGGCCACGGCTCCACCGGGCGCTAGCGATTCTTGCCGCCTCTAACGCCCGGTGGTAGACTTCCAACTGTTCAGGGCGGCCGGCGCGGTGCTCTGCGTGTGTTGTGCGCAGGGCATTTTTATCGCCGATCGCGAATGCACATGGTGGGCGTAGCGTAGCGGTTAACGCGCCAGGTTGTGGCCCTGGAGACCGAGGGTTCAAATCCCTCCGTCCACCCCATCCCTCATCACCGAAAGGCGCACGCCAGTGCCCGACGACGCACCTCAGGACGAGCACGCGCCCGATCCGTCGCCCGAATCACCAGCGATCGCGGACGCCGCAACTCCGGCCGAAGCGATGACGCCCGGCGGCTACTCGTACACCATCGTCGACGATACGACCGACAGCGCCGCGCCGCCGATGCAGTCAAAGTCCAAGCGCGGTGGCGTGCCAATCCTGATCGCGGCCGTAGCCGCGATCGTGCCCGCCGCGATCGTCGGCGTCGTCGTATGGCTGCTCGCATCGTCAGGAGGCGGAACCAGCACGTCGCGCCTGGGCGGTGACATGACGACGCTGCTGAACGCCTTCAGCCAGGGCCAACCGGGCACGATCACCACACGCTACGAAAGCACGCTCGCGCCGGGCTTCCCGAGCGATGTGCCGCTGTACCCCGGCGCGAAATTGCTGTCGTCGCTGTCGCAGGTGAAGGGCGAGGACGTCAGCTACGTCGCGATCTACGACACGAAAGACAGCCGCAACAAGGTCACCGAACTCTTCCGCAATAAGTTCAAGGACGATCCGTGGCAGATCGATGGCGGCCAGGACGGCCGCGAGTCGACCCTGCATCAATTCAGCAAGATTAACGACCCCAACGTCACCGGCCTCGTGCTCGTCGGGTCATCGAAGGACGGCAAAACGACGACCATCCTCGAAAGCGTGCAGGTGACGGCGGGCGCCAAGCACGCGAAAGCTCCGGCGTTCGCCACGGAAGCGGCGCGCACGCTGCCGGATGGCTTTCCGGACAGCGTGCCCGCGTTCAAGGACGCAACGCTGATCGAGTCGGCATACCAGACGAAGGCCGGCGCCAAGTCGTTCGTCGCGTCGTACATCACGAAGGGCGACGCGTCGGGCGTGCTCGACTTCTATCGCAGCACATTCAAAGACGCGAAGTTCACCGTGGCAGATGGCGACGCGAGCGCGTCCGCGTTGCAGGACGCCGAAGCGATCCAGTTCAACGACGGCAAGAAGCAGCTCGTCGGCGGCGTCACCGTCGGCAAGTTCGCGGACGACGCAACGTACACGCGCATCGATGTCACGGTGCAAATCAAGAAGCCCGCATCGACGCCCTGAGCGCACAACCGCCCGTGATACACTGTGCCGAATCAGCACGCATGCGCCTGTAGCTCAGTGGATAGAGCATCGGTCTTCGGAACCGAGTGTCGGGGGTTCGAATCCCTCCGGGCGTACCACTTCTCAGGATCGAAACTGGGCCGCTTGCGCGTCAGATCGAAGCCGCCAGCGGCGGATGACAGCAACGGTGACAGCAACCCGAGTCGAAACGCTCGCCGAATGACGCTGATATTGACTGCGATGACCACCGATCTCGTAGTTCAGTCCGGCGATCGCCGCGTCTCGCGTGCTTTTCCGTTGGCGGGAGACACCGCCTATGACTTCGCGATCTCGGAGAACAAGCAGATCATCTTCCACGCGTGTGACGCGGTCGCGCTCCTAGGCTACTCCGGTGAGGCTTACCTGGAGGGCCACGCTACGGACATTTGGCTGGCCGAGACAGTGTACGGCCGTCCGCCAGACCCCTTTCAGCCACTTGTGGAGTTGGAGGCGCACCCGAATAGCCTGAGCGTCTGTCTCGAAGGCATAAGGATGACGCTGGAGAGAGCCGGGCATCCGGAGGTGTTGGTCGCTGCCACCGGCTGGACTTGGGTCACTGGTCGCGTGCGACCATTTCTGAAACTCGTTCGCAGCCTGGGGGCGAGGGTCACGGTGACCGATGAACGCCCACCATTGCTCGATATCGGGGTGCCAATGCTGCCCGACGAGCGATCGAACCTTGAGCGACGGATCACGGGTGTTCGGATGTCGCCGTCCGAAGCCATCGACTCGCTCTGGGGCTCAACCGTTGAGGTTGCCGCGCGAACCGAGCTGGTTGGGGCTGACTGCCTAGGTGTCGTGATCCCGCGTCCGCAGCGGAACAGGCCCAATGTCATCCGTACGGCCTATCGCACGACCGGAACTGCCAGGGTGCGACTTCAACGAGGCTCGACGATCTTCGATGAACCGACCACGTTCACGCCATGGATAGTCGGCGGAACCGCAGCGATTCCGCCGTACTGCCACAACGTGTCGCGCGCCGTGAAGCTCGGGACATTTCACGTGATCCCGGCCCCACCACCAACAGAACCCGGCCCGGTAGTGTTCATCTCGGTGCCTCAGCCGCGCTCGGACGGCTTCTCGCGGGCGAAATATCCTACTGCTTAGCGTTGAGCCGTTAGCACCGCATCCAGCGCCTCCGTAGCCCCGCGCTGCGTCGTCGGCGTCACGTGGCTCTAGAGGTCGACCGTCGCACGGAGGCGCTTTCCCGCCCACACGCCCCGGACACGCCGACTGGCTCCCGCTCCCGCCCGTTCCCACCTACTCGCCGCGTCGTCGGCACGCGAGCGCGGTTGCTCGGACCGGCCGCGCCAGCGCAACCAGAGAGCGAGCCGCGCCCGTCCATCGAGAGTTCAGAAGACCGCAAGGGCTCAGGCGGAACCGATCCGCTTGGTCCTAGCACCTTCGTTGATTGGCCTCGCGATGAACCTGATCGTGATCGTCTCGTCAGCCGGCGCGGGCTCACGCGAGCGCCCACGCCTCCGACAGAACCTCCGCCTGCTCCAGCACGGTCTGCGTCGCGGCTTCCTGTTTGTCGGGCGGGTAACCCCACTTGCGCAGAATGCGCTTGACGAGGACGCGTAGCTGCGCGCGCACGTTCTCGCGCATCGTCCAGTCGATGGTGACGTTGTTCCGCACCGTCGCGACGAGCTCGCGCGCGATGGTGCGCAGCGCCTCGTCGCCGAGGACCTTGACGGCGCTGTCGTTCGCGTCGAGAGCGTCGTAGAAGGCGACCTCGTCGTCGCTGAGGCCGAGCTCCTCGCCGCGCTCGCTTGCCTGGCGCATGTCCTTCGCGAGCTGGATCAGTTCTTCGATCACCTTCGCGGTTTCGATAGCGCGATTCTGGTAGCGGCGGAGCGACTGTTCGAGGAGGTCTGCGAATGAGCGTGCCTGCACAACGTTGCGCTTCGAACGCGACTTGATTTCGCCTTTCAGGAGC
>JANXYW010000440.1 GCA_025355835.1 Chloroflexota bacterium | reverse complement strand
CAAGAGCATGGAGCACGGGCGCCCTCGCCCGTGTATCAGAGTGGCACAGCCGTCCCCTCCTGTGAGGGTGCCGCGCGTTAGTTTGGCCACTCGTCAGCACGGACTACGATGTGCATCGCCGCCCGAACCACGGCCCGATTCGAAGAGCGGGAGTCCAGCCACAGGTCACGACCATCGAACAGCGCTCGTCCGCGAAAACACGAAAACTGCGGTTCAATGTCGCCTATCCCACCAAGCACGAACCATAGAAATATGCGCTAAGTGACGTGAAATCGCCGAGCTTATCGCTGTAGACCCGCGGCCGGCTTCGCCTCTTTGTCGCGTGGGGCGAGGATTTCGTCGACGAGGCCGTAGTCTTTCGCCTGCTGCGGGTTGAGGAAGAAGTCGCGATCGAAGTCGGTGCGGATGCGCTCCTCGGTCTGGCCGCTGTGGCGCGAGAGAATGCCGCGAAGGATGTCGTTTTCGCGCAAGATCTCGCGCGCCTGGATCTCGATGTCCGTCGCCTGGCCGCTGATGCCGCCGCCGAGCAGCGCCTGGTGGATGTGGATCGTCGCGTTCGGCATGGCGAAGCGTTTGCCGTGCGCGCCGGAGCACAGCAGCACCGTCCCCATGCTGGCCGCCATGCCGACGGCGTACGTCGCGACATCCGGCCGCACGAGCTGCATCGTGTCGTAGATCGCGAGGCCGGCCGTGATCGATCCGCCGGGCGAGTGGACGTACATGTTGATGTCCTTTTCGGGATCCTCGCGCTCCAGGTAGAGCAGCTGCGCCGTGATCACGTTCGCCACCTGATCATCGATCGGCGCGCCGAGGAAGATGATCCGCTCGCGGAGGAGCAGGGAGTATATGTCGAACGATCGCTCGCCGCGGGCGCTGGTCTCGATGACGGATGGGATGAGCATGGCGTTCGGTCTCCTGTCGTCGGTCGTCGGTCGTCAGGACGCGAAGTACGATCGCAGTCTGTGCGCGCCGCAGCGCGGCTCGCCGATGTAGGACAGCCGCCCTCGGCTGTTGGTCGCTGCTCGATCGCAAGTCGGCTGCCCTACTCGATGCCGCCGTGTCGTTCGAGGCGCCAGGCGCGAGGTGCCGCGCCGTCGCATACCCGCCACGCACGCGGTTGGCGCGGGCTGGCGCTGTTCGCCTTCCCACTGTGCTGCTTCGTTGCGGCTGGTGACGCCTAGCTTGCTGAGGATCTCGGAGACGTGGAACTTTACGCCGTCGACGCTGATGCCGAGTCGGAGGGCGATCTGTTCGTTCGAGAGGCCTTCGCGCAGGAGCGCGAGAACTTCCCATTGGCGAGGCGTCAGGACATCTGGATACGGGGGCCGGCCGCGTCGGTTCATGCATCGATCTTACGACAGAACGGGGGACAATTGCACTACTCTCGGTGCTGGAGGCTGCGCCGATGTTCGCTAGCGCCACGATGGCGAGAAGTCGGCTCGACGCCGAGGAACGGCGTGGCACAGCAGGCGAGATCGCTTGGATAGCGGGGGATCATATGAGGGTTGGAGATTTGGCGGAGCTTGAGCTCCGCGGGTACTGTCCGTGTGCGCGCCCACGGTCAGGTCGTGCCGCGAAGGCCGAGGGCGTCGGCGTTCGCGCGGAGGGCTTCGATCACTTCTGCCGCGAACGCGTCCAGCTCGACGCCTAGTTGGGCGGCGCCGTTGATGATGTCGTCGCGGTTGACTTGGCGGGCGAAGGCCTTGTCTTTCATCTTCTTGCGGACGGATGCGGGCTCGACCTCGAAGACGCTCTTGTTGGGGCGTACGAGGGCGACGGCAGTGACGAAGCCGGTCAGTTCGTCTGCGGCGAAGAGCGTCTTCGCCATCAAGGTCTCGCGGGCGACGCCGGTGTACTCGGCGTGGCCCATGATCGCGGTGCGGATGTCTTCGGGACAGCCGCGTTCGATGAGGATCTTGTTGCCCTCGTACGGGTGGCCTTCCGTGGTCGGCCAGCGCTCGTAGTCGAAGTCGTGCAGGAGGCCCGTAACGCCCCACTTCTCTTCGTCATCGCCGTGCTGGCGGGCGAAGTGGCGCATCACGGTCTCGACAGCGAGGCCGTGTTTGCGGAGGCCTTCGGTCTGCGTGTACTCGCAGAGAAGCGCCCAGGCTGTTTCGCGATCCATGTGTCGCCTCCGATGCAAGTGGGCTGCGTTGCATTCACGAGCGCTGGCCGACCACGGAAGGCCACCCGTACGAGGGCAACAAGATTCTCATCGAACGCGGCTGCCCGGAAGACATCCGCACCGCGATCATGGGCCACGCCGAGTACACCGGCGTCGCCCGCGAGACCTTGATGGCGAAGACGCTCTTCGCCGCAGACGAACTGACCGGCTTCGTCACTGCCGTCG
>JANXYW010000437.1 GCA_025355835.1 Chloroflexota bacterium | reverse complement strand
CGGAGGCCGATCTGCCCGAGATGATGACGCGCTTCGCGGCGTACTGCGAAGGCCGCAAGTGGCGCTTCACGTTCGTCGGCGCCAGCGCGCGCGTCGGCAAGGTGGCAGCGGAACTTGGCTTCCGCGCCGTGAAGGTTGGCGAAGAGCCGTTCTTCGATTTGGCCAGCTACTCGACGAGCGGCAAGGGCGCGAAGAAGATTCGCTCTGCGACGAATCTTGCGCGCCGCAACGGTATCGCCGTCGAGGAATACACGACAATTTCGCCGGCGATCGATTCCGAAGTCGACGAGATCGCGCGTGAGTGGCTGGAGTCGCGCAAGTCGCCGCCGATGGGCTTCCTGCTGCGTTCACGGCCGTTCGCGAAGCGCGACAAGAAGCGCATCTTCATCGCCACGTTCGAGGGTCGCGTCGTTGGCGCGATGACGTGCGCGCCCGCGCCCGCGCGCAACATGCTCTACATCGAAGAACAGTTGCGGCGCCCCGACGCGCCGTACGGCACGTCGGAGCTGCTGGTAGAGGAAGCGCGGCTCGCCGCGAAGGCGGACGGCTACTCGATGCTGAGTCTTGGTGTGTCGCCGTTGCAGGGCGCAGCCGTGCAGCCGTACGGGAGCTTTCGCGCGGTGAAGCTGCTGGTGAAGGCGCTCTTTTCGCGCGCGAACTTCATCTATAGTTTCCGATCGCTCAATCACTACAAGAAGAAGTTCGCGCCGACGTTCTGGGAAGACAGCTTCTTCATTTACCGCGGCAGCCTGTTGACGGCGACTGTGGCGCTGGCCGCCGCGTTCGCACCCGATGGGCTTCCATCGCTGGTGCTGCCGAAGCGCATGCAATGGCTACGCCTCGTGCCGGCCGCAGCGCTCTGGACGGCGGCTCTCGCCGGCGTCTTCGTCACTGGCGCGGCGGCGTGGGAGTTCCCCGTGCTGACGCTGCCTGTCCGGGAAGCGTTTGAACTGCTCGAACTGGTGCGGTTGCCGGCCGGTATGGCCTTCGGCCGCACACGCGGCGCGAGTAGCCTCGTGTTCGCGCACCGGATCCTGTCATCGGTGGTCGTGCTGGGGGCGGGCGCGTTCGTCTGGCAGCGGCGGGCGCGCGCGTAGAGGCGGCGCTTGTAATGCGGCCCGCGTTTGATCTAGTATTGGAACAACGTCCTAACCCTTTAATCCGGTCCCGAGAGGCCGGGAAGGCACTTTGATGCACAGCCACCTTCTGACGCTGCGAGCGCCCGCGTACCGACGCACGACCTCCAACCGGATCACCGGGCAGGAGGTCTTTTGATGCGCGACAACACCATCATGGCTCCCGACGATATCCGCCGGGCCGTCACGCGCATCGCGCACGAGATCGTCGAGCACAATCGCGGCGCGGCCGAGCTGGTGTTCGTGGGTATGCGGACGCGCGGCGTGCCGCTGGCGCAGCGCATCGCGCGGGCCATCCGCGAGTTCGAGGGCGTGGATGTGCCGGTGGGGACGCTGGACATCGGCCTGTATCGCGACGACCTCACGGAGCGGGGCGCGAGCGTCAATATCCAGCCGAGCGACCTGCCCGAGATCGCCGGCAAGCACGTCGTGCTCATCGACGACGTGCTGTACACGGGCCGTACTGTGCGCGCGGCGCTCGACGCTCTTGTCGATTACGGACGCCCGGGACGCATCCAGCTTGCGGTGCTGGTCGACCGAGGCCATCGCGAACTGCCAATTCGCGCTGACTTCGTCGGCAAGAACATCCCGACATCGCGCGCCGACGACGTGCAGGTGCGGCTGGAAGAGACAGACGGCGAGGAGTACGTGCGCGTGGCGGTTGTAGATGAAGCTGAGGTATCGCGATGACGACGGAGGCGCGACCCGCGGATGTTGTCACGCCGCAGCCAGCTCCCGCAAGCGAGGAGAGCGCGTGGCGCCGTCGGCATCTGCTCGACATCGACGACTTCACGGTGGACGAACTTGAACTCGTGATGAGTACGACCGACACGATGAAAGAAGTGCTCTCGCGCGAGGTGCCGCGCGTGCCGGCGCTGCGGGGCACGACGATCGTCACGCTTTTCTACGAGAACAGCACGCGCACACGCACGTCGTTCGAGCTCGCCGGCAAGATTCTCGGTGCGGATGTAATCAACGTCGCCGCTTCGGGCAGCAGCGTCACGAAGGGCGAGTCGCTCATCGATACCGTGAAGACGCTGCAGGCGGTCGGCGCGGACGTGCTCGTGATGCGGCACAACCGCTCCGGCGCGCCGTACCTCGCGTCGCGCCACACCGAGTGCAGCGTCGTCAATGCGGGTGACGGATTGCACGCTCATCCCACGCAAGGACTACTCGATCTGTACACGATGCGCGGCGCGCTTGGCGACGTGCGTGGCAAGAAGATCGTCGTCGTCGGCGACATCCTGCACAGCCGCGTTGCGCGCTCGAACATGTGGGCGCTGACGGCGTTTGGCGCGAACGTCGTGGTGTGCGCTCCGCGCACGCTGCTTCCAGCCGGCCTCGGCGACGAGACGGAAGGGCGGCTGCCGCCAGTGCGCGTCGAAACGGATCTCGACCACGCGATCGAAGGCGCGGACGTCGTGATGGCGCTGCGCATGCAGCTCGAACGCATGCATGGCGGCTTCGTGCCTGGCGCGCGCGAGTACTCGCGCCTCTATCAGGTGAACGCGAACCGGCTGGCGCGCGCGAAGCCCGGCGCGCTGGTCCTGCACCCTGGCCCGATGAACGAGGGCGTCGAAATCAGCCACGAAGTTGCGCACGGGTTGCAGTCGCACGTCGAGGAGCAGGTGACGAACGGCGTTGCCGTGCGCATGGCCGTACTCTGGCTGATTACACGACAGACGACGCGCGGTGCGCGCCTGGCCGCGAGGGGATCGCTGTGACCGAACGCATCATCATCCGCACCGGCCGCGTTATCGACTCGGCGACGAAGTTCGACGCGATCGCGGACGTGCTCGTCGAAGACGGCCGCATCGCCGCGATCGGCGCGGGCCTTGTCGCGGACAGCGCACGCGAGATCGATGCGCGCGGGTTGGTCGTTGCGCCCGGCTTCGTCGATGTGCATACGCACCTGCGCGATCCGGGGCTGGAGTACAAGGAAGACATCGCATCCGGCACGCGGGCGGCGGCGCGTGGCGGCTTTACGACCGTCTGCGCCATGCCGAACACAGAGCCTGCGATGGACAACCGCTCCGTCGTCGAGTACGTGCTGCGCGAGGCGGCTGCGCGAGCGCGTGTACGCGTGCTGCCGATCGGCGCCGTCAGCAAAGGCCGCGCCGGGAAAGAACTCGCGGAACTGGGTGATCTGGCCGCTGCCGGATGCATCGCATTCAGCGATGACGGCGCGCCGGTCTGGGATGCGACGCTGATGCGCCGCGCGCTCGAGTACGCGAGCATCTTCGATCTCCCGATCATCGATCACTGCGAGGATCGGTCGCTGGCGAAGGACGCCGTCATGCACGAGGGCTGGGTTTCGACGCGACTCGGCCTGCGTGGCGCGCCCGCAGCGGCCGAGGAAGCCGCCGTCAGCCGAGATATCGCGCTCGCCGAGACGGCGGGCGCGCACGTACACATCGCGCACGTCAGCACGCGCGCCGCGGTCGACGCCGTGCGCCGCGCGAAAGCGCGAGGCGTGCGCGTCACCGCGGAGGCGACGCCGCACCACCTGACGCTCACGCACGAGATCGTGGCGTTCGGCGCGCTTGGCGGCGAAGAGCTGGCCTACGACACGAACGCCAAGGTCAATCCGCCGCTGCGCTCGCAGGACGATGTGGATGCCTGCGTCGCGGGCCTCGCCGACGGCACGATCGACTGCATCGCGACCGACCACGCGCCACATGCCGTCATCGAGAAGCTCTGCGAGTTCGACGAGGCCGCGTTCGGCATCAGCGGCCTGGAGACGGCGTTCGGGTTGTGTATGCGGCTGGTCAACGAAGGCCGCATCGAGCTGCCGACGCTGATCGCGCGGCTGACGGTTGGCCCTGTGTGCGCGCTCGGCCTCGATCGCTACGTGCCGGGCATCGGCACGCTCGCCGTCAGTGCGCCGGCGGACATCGTGCTACTCGATCCGTCTGCGGAGTGGGTCGTTGAGCCAGAGCGCTTCGCGTCGAAGGGGAAGAACACGCCGCTTGGCGGCGTGACGCTGAAGGGTCTAGTTGTCGCGACGATCGCACAAGGCCGCGTCGTGCACGAGAGCGGGGTGCCCGTTGCCTAAGGCGCTCCTCGTGCTCGAAGATGGCTCTTCGTTTGTGGGCGATGCGTTTGGCGCGCCGGTGCGATCGCACGGCGA
>JANXYW010000368.1 GCA_025355835.1 Chloroflexota bacterium | reverse complement strand
GCGGGCATGTAGCACAACGGATCGCGCGCGAATCGTGGCAGCCACGACGGGACGGGCAGTGCGCGGCGAACATCGACGCCGAGTTCGGTGAGCGGTCGGTTGCTGAAACGCTCGATGAACGGAAGAATCGTCGCGATGACGCCGTCGTCCGGCAGATAGGTGAACCAGCCGGGAACGGCGTGCTCGGCAGGCCAGCAACCGGTGGCAAGCGATGTCACGGCGGGCGCAGTCGACGACGGGAACACCGCCTGCATCTCCATCACGAGGTGCTGACGGAAGAACGAATCTTGGGGCTGCCGTTCGATCAGGTTCATGCCGAGTCCGTCGGCCATCACGAAGACGAGGTGCTCGGCCGGGCCGATTGCGTCAGCGATGCGCTGTTCGTTTGGCGTGAGTCGGACGTCCGCGACGCCGCAGATCGATCCGATTGCACGTGCGAGAGCGACCGTGTTCGGCGCAGTCGCGTCGGGCCGGACGAGCGCGCCGGAGTCGAACCACGCGAGGAGTCGGGCGATGTCGCTCATCTACAGCGGCGCGCCCTTCATGCCCATCATTCCCTTCACGAATTGCACCTCGCCGAGGTGCTCGGATGTGTGGCCGATCGCGAAGAAGGCGATGGTCTCGGCCTTCGACATCACATCGACCTTGGGATAGACTCCGGTGAAAAACGGCAGCTTCACTTCGACGCTCGCCTCGCCGTCGGCGATCGATTCCAAGTAGGCGATCTCGCTGACGCCGACCGCTTTCGCGTAAGCGAGCAGCGCGTCGATGTCGAGGCGAAGGGCGCCGATCTGCTCGCGCGAGAGGCCGTTGCCAAACGGTGTGGCGCCGGTTTGCGCCACGGGCAGCCGATCGGCCCAGCCCTGCGATGCGAAGACGCTGGGCTGTTGCATCACGAAGCCGTGAAGGAGGTCGTCCTCCGCACGGTACGCGTGCCAGATGGCAAACAGGATCGATGTGTCGTGGCCTTCGGGCTGCCACACGAGCTGCTCGGCCGTCAGTCCCTCGACGAGCAGTTCGGGATACCAATGCCAGAACTCGAGATTCTTGGTGAGCGCCGTGTTCGTCGCCATGCAGAACCGTCCTTTCGATGTTCAGTCGAAGGGTATCGCACGGCGTCCGGTCGGGCATGACTGCTACTGATAGACGAAGAGCGCCGGGCGTGGCGTGATCCGCAGCAGTGCCGCCTCGGAGAGTGGGTCGGGATCGTGCTGGAGGAACACCTTGATGCCGCCGAACGCCGCGTAGGCCGCGGCGCCGTAACGCGCGTACTTCGCCTCTTTGATATCGGCAGGACCGTAGCCGTCCATGTCGACGACGAGGTCGACGTCGTCGTGGCGTTCGATGGCGGCCGTGTTCGTGATCATCTCCGCCTGGAACTGGTGGACGATCAGCATCTTCTTCGGCACGTCGAAGCGCCGCGACAATGCCGCGAGATACCACTGCACGGCGTTGATGTCGCTGGCGTCGATGCTGCCGATCACGTCGCCCGGCTTCAGGCTGCCGCCGAGCGCGAACTCCGGATCGAGCGCGACGAATACGTCGGGCTCGGCCAGGTACTTCGCAACCTTTTGGACCTCTGCGAGTGCGTTACTGTGTCCGATCTGTAGATCGAGGATGAGCACGAAGCCGCGACGTCGGGCGAGTTCGATGTACTGACGCACGGTGCGGTCATCCACGTACTGCAAGTACAGCCCGTCACTCTTGGCCTGCGGCTGCGCAACTGCGTAGACAAGGTGAATCGCCGGCAGCACGGGCTCGCCGCCGCTGGCTGCTTCGAATCGCAACGCGCGCGCGGCGAGCAGGTCGGCGGCGTCGTCGGGCGCGTGCTGGCCAAGGATGCCCATCGAAGGCGTGCGTGGACTGCCGTAGTAGGTGACGATCGCGTCGGCGCGCGCGGGCGACGGCGCGTCGTGCATATCGGTCGCTGCGAGCGTCGAGAATCCGCCGAGACCAAACGCATCGGCCATCGTTAGCGATGAGCGATCGCGCGTTGACGTTCCGCTACTGCCGCCCGTCGCAAGTGCGGCAGCTGCGACGATTGCGAGGCACGCCGCCGCGACGATCGCGCAGATCAGCAACGCGCCGAAGGGTGGGGACGCCACAAATGGGCGTCGGGTAGCGATGCGCAAACGCGTGGATCCTTCCAGCGAAGTTCGATGCAGTGGCGACGACCGAGTGGAAGCGCGTGCCGCCGTCGAACGTCGAGCAGCAGGCGCGTCCTAGAGCCGGGAGACGGAAGTGCGGGGTGCTTCGCGCCGGTCGGCCCAGACGGCGCATACGCCACCGATCGTCAGGAATAGCAGCCCGAGGATCGTGAACGCCGCGCCGTCGCGTATTGGTATCCATGCGAGCGCCTGGCCGATTGCCAGGAACTCGCGTTGTATGAATTCGGTATCGCCGTCCGTAGCGATCCGCAGGTAAAATCGAGCGCCGATGCCGCCAAGGACGACCGGGATCGACGCAGCCACGATCACCGAGCCGATGCCCGTAAGACGCCCGAACCCGCGGCACATCGACGCAAGCGTGATGGCGAGGGCGGCGCAAACGGCGGCCAGAACGAAGGTGGTCACGGCCAGAATATCGTGGTTGCGACCGCGAAGGAAGCCGAGCCCGTGTTGCGTGACGCCCGCCATCGAGAAGCGACCGACGCTGCCGTCCTTGGCCGCCTGCGCGCGCAGCGACGCAGAGCCGTGTGCGTACATAACGTCAGCGGATCGATCGAGGAGCGTGCCGCGGACCAGCTCCTTCGACTTGCCGAGCACCTCGTTTGGTTGCAGGGCGATCGCGATCGGGAAATCGCGCAGTTCGACGGTCTCGCCTGTGCCGGCGTTGTCCGCGCTGCGCTGGAGATCGTCGTAGTTGCGATCGAGCAGCGGGTCGATTTCGGTGAGGGCGGCGACGGATCGGCGTAGTGTGCGTTTCGCGGCACCCTCCGCGGTCACCTGAAAGAGCTGCAGCGACGTGAAGAGCGCGAGCAGCGCTGCGAACAGCGCCAATGCCACAGACCACTTGCCGAAGTTGCGCCAGAGGCCGCTGGCATCGGCCGCAGACGCGCGCGAGCGGTAAGGAGATTGGTTGTAGGCCATATCAGGCGGCGGGCACTGCAGCGACGCCAGCCATGCGGTCGTGGAGCGCGCGGTGCTGCCCGTCGACCAGTGCCGAGACGAGCGCGATCAGCGGCGACACCAGACAGATCGTGAGGAGGGCGAGCAGGAATGCCAGCGTCGAGACCTTCGGAACCGCGGCGAGTATCGCGGCGAGCGGGAGACCCGCGACACAGGCCATCGGCCAACTGAAGAGCAAAGGATTGAAGCAGAACCACCATACGGCTGCGGCGCGGCGCGACATGCGGCCACCGTCTTCGCCGATGAGGCGGATGCCTGCGACGTATTGGCCGCCGGTCTGTCCGCGCGTCGCGAGCAGCCCGAGGTTTAACACGGTCCACGCCAGGGGCGCGCCGACGCCGATCATGCCGAGAAACAGGTAGAACTGCGGGTCAGACGGATCTTTCTTCGCCCAGTCCGTCGTCGCCAGTAAGAGGAAGCCGGCGAACACCACGACGATCATCGCGACGGCGGCGAAGATCACCATATCGACCGCGTAGCCGCCGATGCGGGCGCGCATGCTCACGGCGGCGTGCGTGGCTTCGGTGGTGCGGGACAACGTAAGCTCGTTGGTAGCGATAGCGTGCCTCGGCAGTCGGTTCGTGACCGCCGATTATAGCATGGGTTTCGTCGACGACTCGTTGCGTAACGCCTGCGTGGGAGGGCGCGCGCTATGCCGGCGCTACAGTAAGCGTTCGCGTGATGGCGCCATACGTCGCGGGCTGCCGGTCGCGCACGATGTCTGTACCGGGAGCGCGCTGCTTGATGTGCGACAGTGCGCGGTTCACGTCGGCCGCGACGCACAGCTCGCGACCCTCTAGCGCTTGAGCAAGCACGCGACCATTCGGATCGACGACCATTGTCGCACCGTGCGGCGTTGGGGCCGACGCGCAGGCGACGAAGACGCGGTTCTCCTCGGCACGGCAGCGGGCGACCGTCTGCATCATCGGCGTGCCGGGATCGTCGCCGCACCAGAGGATGAACTCCGCGCCGCGCAGCATGAGCGAACGCGGAACTTCGGGCACGAAGCCTTCGGCGGCCACCATCAGTCCGACGCGGCCGACGGGCGTGTCCACCACTGGCGAGACATCGTCACCCATCGGCATCGTTTCGAATCGCGGCCCGGGCGGCTTGTGCGTTTGGCGATGCTTTGCGATGACGCCGCGCGGTCCGACGAGGTACATCGCGCGCCAGCCGTCCGCGTCCGGCTCCGATACGGTGAACGCGACGCAGACGCCGGTCGCGCGCGCGATGGCCTCGACGCCTGCGAGCACAACGTCACGTTCGTACGCGCCGCGCAGGCGCGATGGCGTCGCAGGGAAGACGACGATATCGGCATCCATGAGAGCCTGCCGTTCGACGTGGCGCCGTGCGGCGACGAGGAACTCCGCGCCCGTTGCGGGCATCGTGATCTGCGCGACGGCGATGCGGTGTTCGTTCTGCGACATCACGAACGGTTCGTCCATCTGCCGCGTGACGGCAAGGCTTTCGGTCGGGTGCGACAGCACGTCGTACAGTTCGGGACGGCGCGTTACGCGCGGCGTTGCATCGGCGAGCGGCACGTCGTACGTGAGTACGGCGTCCTCGTTCGGCCCGAGCGCTGCAACGGTTTCGCCGGCGGGGTTGATGAAGCGCGAGCGTCCGGCGTAGACGATGCTGTCGGCTTCGACCCCGAATTTATCGCAGCAGGCGACCCAGACGCCGTTCTCGGCCGCGCGCGTCGGCATGAGGAATTCGACCTGCGACGTGCTGAGATCTTCAGGCCGCCGCGCCCCGCTTACCCAGGCTGTGAGGTCGAGGATCAATTGCGCGCCGTTCAGCGCGAGCGATCGCGCGATCTCCGGCAGTCGGCCGTCGGCGCAGATCAGCATGCCGATGCGGCCGAAGTCCGTCTCGAACACCGGGTAGGCGTCGCCGGCAGTGAACCAACGCGTGTCGAAGTGGAACAGGAACGACTTATCGTAGCGACCGACGATCGCGCCGTCACGGCCGAAGAGGAGCGCGCCGTTCGCGTAGCCACCGCCGGGCACATCGAGCGCCAGTCCGACGGCGATGTATACGCCGTGCTGGCGCGCCTTGTCAGCGAATCGTGTTGCGGCGTCGGCAGGCGAAAGCACGTTACAGTTCGAGAGATCGCGGGTGCCGAGCAGGTACGCCGGGTACGTCACTTCTGGCAGCGCGATCAAGTCCGGTCGTTCGGTCGCGACCGTCTCATCGATACGGCGCAGCGTGTGCGCCAGCGACGCTTCGGCATCTTCGAGGGCGAAGGCCGGAAGCTGGAGCAGGGATATGCGGGCGGTGCGCGTCGAACTCACGACGGAACTGTACCGCCGCGAGACCGCATGGACATCCGGCGGTAGCGCGGCGCGGCGCGGGTCGCTAGGCTGCGGCGAGAGCTAAATGAAGGAGCAATTGCATGATCGACTTTGACAAACTGACGCCCGAAATCATCGCGCGTGAGTGCGAAACGGCGATGAAGGCGTGCGACGGTGTCATCGCTGCAATCGTCGCGACTCCGGCTGGCGGGCGCACATTCGCCAATACATTCGTGGCGCTCGAGTCCGCTGCCGACCATATCGGGCAGGCATCGGGTTCTTACGCGTTCATGGCGTATGTCGCGCCCGACGATGCGCTACGCGAAACGGCGCGGGAGTGGGACGAGACGCTGAGCAAGTACGCCGTCGAGTTGGGGTTTCGCGAAAACCTCTATGCGGCCGTAAAGGAGTATGCCGCGACGGCGGAAGCCGCGGCGCTTGGTGGCGAGGAGGAGCGCCTGCTCGAGCGAACGCTGCGCGACTATCGCCGCAACGGCTTCGATCTGCCGAAGGAGCAGCGCGATCGCGTGCAGGCGCTGATGAACCGCCTGGTCGAGTTGGGGACGGAGTTCCGCAAGGCGATCGACACCTGGGACGACGCGATCGTCGTCGAGCGGCACGATCTCGCGGGGATGCCAGATCGCTGGATCGACGGACTGAAGGCGGTCGAGGAAGACGGCGTTACGAAGTATCGCGTGTCGCTGGACTACCCGGAGATCATGCCGTTCATGGACAACGCCGAATCGGAGTACTGGCGGCGCGAGCTGTTCATGAAGAATCAGTGCAAGGGCGGCAAGCCCAACGTTGCCGTGCTCGAAGAGGCGATCAAGGTGCGCGCTGAAGTCGCGACGCTGCTCGGCTACGACTCGTGGGCGGCGTACATCGTTGAGAAGCGCATGTCGAAAACGCGCGGCGCCGTCGA
>JANXYW010000338.1 GCA_025355835.1 Chloroflexota bacterium | reverse complement strand
CGGCGGGTGGGGCGATCTAGGAACCGAAGATTGCGCAGATTTCGCAGAAGGGTTTGACGGGAACCACGAAGAGCACGAAGAATCTGTACGGGCGGACCTGTGTGTCCGCCCTGTTCGTTCAGTAGAAGCGCGTCGCAGTCGGACGCGTTTGTGCCTACCAGGGTCTCTTGTGTCGCTTCTTCCAATCCGGATGTGGCCCTAAGTACATGATGAGGACCGTCCTGGCCACAGCATCCGGCAGGTAGATCATGCGCTTCTCGGCAAGATCGTATTGCCAATAGCCTTTGTAGTCGCCGGCTAGTTGTTTAAGTTTCCCAGCAAGCTCAGGAATGATCTTCGTCGGCTGAACGGTGAGGTAGTTCGCAACGAAGGAGGTCAATTCTTCTTGGCTGGCGCTCGGGAGGCGCTCCAACTCCTCGAAGTATTTATCGAGGTCGTAGAGCTTTATTTCGTAGGGTTCTTCTTTGGTCGCCAAGAAGGATATTCGTGCTTTCCTGGGCCGTTCAGCAGCGTCTGGCGCAGCTTTGGATCAGCGTCGATCCCCGCTGTCGCGCGCCACTTCTGGATCACTGCTGTTATCGCCACTCCGCCATCGGTGGGTTCTTGCTTCAGCGCATCCGCCAATTCTACCGCGAACAAGCGGAGGTGGCGTGGGTAAAGACAATCCACCCAGCGTAACTCCACCGGTAGTTCATCTTGTTCAAAGAATGACTCTGCGTTCTTCTTCAGTTCCAGCAGCGGTGTTGCTAAGGTAACCACTGAGCCCCCTCGGCCATCTGTTTTGCGCCTACACAAGCCATAATCGGCTCAATACAGCGTAGCATCATCCTTTTGCCTCGGGCATAGCATACTTCCCTTATGGAGGCGCTGGGAACCCCCGTGGGACGCACTTGACATGCTCGCAACATGAAATGATCAGATGCGGTGATCGGGGGGATGGTTTCCTACAGATTGCGGACCAGATGGGCGCGAACGACCCGGCTCGCTATTGTTTGCGTTGGGAGTGGACGCGGATGCTGTCTAGCATGCCGGAGTTGGCGGCGTGGCTGGCGAAGCGTAGGGCGTTCTTGATGGCGCGGGCGTCGGAGTTGCCGTGGGCGATCATGACGACGCCGTTGACGCCGAGCAGGGGGACGCCGCCGTAGGTGCCGGGATCCATCCGATCGCGGAGTTTGAGCAAGCCCGGTTTGAGGATCATCGCGGCGAGTTTGTACTGCAGCTTTGATGTGAAGGCGGTGCGGAGTTCGCGGAAGAGGAAGTCGGCGACGCCCTCGGTGAGTTTCACGGCGACGTTGCCCGTGAAGCCATCGGTGACGATGACGTCGGCTTTGCCCTTGTGGACTTCGCCGCCTTCGATGTTGCCGACGAAATTCACGCCGGCCTTTCCTAAGCGGCCGTAGACCTCCTGGATCAGCTCGGTGCCTTTCGTGTCTTCGGCGCCGATGTTGAGGAGCGCGACGCGCGGGTTCGCGACGCCCATGACGCGCTCGGCGTAGACGGAACCCATCTGCGCGAACTGGACGAGGTAGTTCGGTTTGACGTCGGCGTTGGCGCCAACATCGAGCACGAGGATGCCGGTTTCACTGAAGGGCGCGACGGTGCCGAGCGCCGGGCGCTCGATGCCCTGAATGCGGCCGAGCGTGACGAGCGCGGACGCCATGACGGCGCCGGTGTTGCCGGCGGAAACGAAGGCGCCGGCGACGCCGCGCTTCACCATGCCCATCGCGATGTTGATCGACGCATCCTTCTTGGCGCGGACGGCCTGCGCCGGATGCTCATCCATGCCGATCGCCTCGCTGGCATGGATGATCTCGAACGCGGCGGGCGTCTCGCCCTGCCGCGCGAGTTCGGCTTCGATCACTTCCTTCGCGCCGACGAGGGCGATGTCGATCTGGAGTTCAGTGCGAGCAAGAATCGCACCGGCGATGATCTCGGCCGGTGCGTGGTCGCCGCCCATGGCGTCGAGTGCGATGAGCACGGTTGGTGATCCCTCACAACGAACGTCGTGCGCCGCAGGCGCGCGTGCGATTCAGATATGTGCGCCGCGCCACGTTCAAACATTTTGCGCCACGGAACGGTGGCCGGGCCGAGAAGCAGCAGTTCGCGCCGCACGACGAGGGCATTCTACGGAATGCCCCTACTCGAGCTGGTTCACTATTCGAGCGGTTGGCGACTATGCGAGTTCCGCTACGACGAACAGCGTATCGCTGGCGTCGTCGTAGGGCGAGAGGTCGGGGGCGCCGTACATGTTGGTGATGCGGAGGCCGGCGGCGTTGAGCAGCAGCTCGAATTCGTAGCGGCCGTAGGCGCGCAGGGCGACTTCGAGGACGCGGCGGCGTACGGCGCCGTCGGCTGCGAGGCGGTCGAATATCAGCGTGTCGAGCGTGGTCTGGCGGGCGGGCGCGGATGTGGCGGAGTGGAGCTTCGTGACGCGCTCGCCGGTGGCGGGATCAGTGCGCGTCCATTCGTGGCGGAGCGCCGACGGCTCCTGGCTCCAATCGATGGCGGTGAGTGAGCGGATTTCGCAGGCGAACACTCCGCCGGGCGCGAGGTGCTTGCCGACCGATCGAAGCGTGGCGATCTGGTCGGCGGGCGCGTGCATCAGCTCCATCGAGCAGA
This sequence comes from Chloroflexota bacterium, assembly GCA_025355835.1. Classification (GTDB taxonomy): domain Bacteria; phylum Chloroflexota; class Dehalococcoidia; order DSTF01; family JACRBR01; genus JANXYW01. The sequence goes on along the minus strand of JANXYW010000338.1, from coordinate 713 downwards.
GTGCGACGTAGACGAGGTCGAACTTCTCGCCAGCGAGATCGAGGTTGCGGACATCGGCATCCATGATGCGGACGCGCTGCGCCGTCTCGTGATCGAGCTGCGCTTCGAGGCGGGTGAACATCGCGGGCGCGTTGTCGATGGCGACGACGTGGTGGCCGTTGCGCGCGAGGTGGAGTGCGACGCGGCCCGTGCCGGCCATCAATTCGAGCGACGCGAGTTCGCCGCGTCGGGCGAGGGCTTCGTAGAACGGCAGGTCATCGATCCAATCGCTGTACTGGAGATCATAGAGCGCGGCGGCTTCTGCGTCGGCGTATTCGTCGAGGACGTTGGGAACCACGGATTTCGCGGATTTCACGGAAGGGGATGGGTCCACAGATTTCACCGATTTCCACAGATTAGACGATGATGGGAACCACGGATTTCGCGGATTGCACGGAGAGGAACCGGGAGCCACGAAGGACACGAAGGAGCGCGAAAGATTGGGACGGCGCGCCCATCTTGTGGACTGAATATTGCAAGGATAGCCGACGCGGGGGGTGGGCCAGTTGACGTTTTACGTGGCGAGCGGCGGTTTTGCTAGGGAAACACCCTAGGGATTGCTGGCGAATTGCCGATTCATCTACGAGGGATTGAGGAAGAGCCTTGCCCTGCGCCGTTTCCGGTCGGGTTCGCAGAGGCGCGTTGACTCAGTTTATGGAGGATGGCCGGCATGA
>JANXYW010000213.1 GCA_025355835.1 Chloroflexota bacterium | reverse complement strand
CCGACGAACACGCCGAAGCCGGCTTCCGGCAACGAAGGCGTCGCGGTGAAGCCGCCGAACACAGGTTCGGGCGATGGTTCCGGTAGCGGCAGCGCGAGTCTCTGGCTCTTGATGCTTGGCGGCGCTGCTATTGCGCTGGGCGGAGGCGCCTTCGCAGTAGGTGTGCGCCGGCGCTAACATCCGAAGGGCAACAGTTCGAACCAGAAAGAAGGGGCGCGCTCAGGCGCCCCTTCTTGTCGTCCCGCAGATTCCGTTCGAATTTGACGTGCGGGTATGCGAATGCCTCGGCATGGGGGTTTGCACCTGAAAGTTAGGGAAAACCCTGTCGATACTCACCACAGACCGGACCGTTACCGCCAGCTTGGAATCGGAGCGCCTGTGGTTAGTGAGAGCAGCCCGCCGCGCCGTCCCGTACTGACACTCGACGATCTTGCGCGTCCGCTGACGCGTCGCCCTGAGCGGCTGCATTCCCTGACGGCGGCCGAGCTGGCAATTGCGTTCAGCCAGGGGCTGGACCTGGCCGAGGGCAAGAGCGTCGGCCACGCCCAACGTGTGTGCTACATCGCGACCGCGATCGCCGAGGCGATGGCAGTTGATCCGACGCAGCGCACGGCGGTGTTCTTCGCCGGTTTGCTTCACGACGTCGGCGTGACGCCCGCGAGCGCCGACCTTTGCCGGATCGCCGGCGTCGATGAGAGCAGCATCTTCGGCCCGTCGCCGCTTCGCGGACGAGATGTAGATCGCGCCGACCTGGTCTTCGCGGATCGTTCCGCTGTACAGGAGGCCGTCGAGCGCCACACGTCACTCGGCGGCGACGCCGTGCGATCGCTCGACCTTCCCGACGAAGCTGCGATTGCCGTCGAGACTCATCACGAGCATTGGGACGGCACGGGATATCCGCTGCAGATCTCGGGAGATGCGATTCCGCTCGAGGGTCGCATCGTGGCCGCTGCGGACGTCGCTGAAGTCTTGATTGGCGAGCAGTTCAGTTCACTTGTCGCGCGCCGCCACTTCCACGAGTCGATCAGCGAGTACAGCGGCAAGCAGCTCGATCCGCAGATCGTTGCGACCCTGCTCGATCTTGCCAAGTCCGACGAGTTCTGGCTCGGCCTCTATTCGGAAGACTTGGCTGCGACCCTGACGTCGCTACGCGCCGGCGGCGACACGCGCAAGAGCCGGAAGCGCGTGCTGCGATTCGCGGAAGTGTTCGCGGATCTGGCCGATGCGAAAGGCGAGCACACAGCGGGACACTCGCAGCGAGCAGCGGATTACGCTGAGCGACTCGCCGAGGCGGCGGGCTTCGATTCGGGACACATCGAGATGCTTCGCATCGGCGCGCTGCTGCACAACATCGGGCTGCTGGGCGTGCCCGCGCGCGTGATGTCGAAGCCGGACATCCTCTCCGTCACGGAGATGCAGCTCATGCGGCAGCACCCGGCCAATTCCGAGATGATCCTTCAGGAGCTGCCCGGCTTCGAAGAAGTGTCCGTCTGGATCGCGCGGCACCACGAGCGGCCGGACGGCAAGGGCTATCCGGAGATGCTGTCGGGGGACGAGATCCCCACCGAGTCACGCATTCTGGCGATCGCCGACGTCTACGACGCTCTCACGTCGGATCGGCCGCACCGCAGTGCGATGTCTCCGAAGGATGCCAAGCAGATTTTGCTCGGCGCGGCGGGGACGCAGCTGGACCCGGAGCTTGCGCGCACGTTCTGCCAGCTGATCTAGCAGGATTCTCCGTTCCGAGGTTCGGCTTTGGATCTCGCACGCGACGAACGTCGATCAGACGAGGTTCGGTGCTGCGTCTGTCCGGCTGTCTCCTACGGCGACTCTTCGACCGCCGGGCTCATAGGCGAAAGCGCCTGTGCTCCACGCTTCGCGTTCTTGGCCGGTGGCTCATGCCGTCTGCTCGTGGCGTGCTCGATTGCGCCCTGACCGCCGTAGCTGACCGCTTTACCCGGTGACAACCTTGCTTGCTGACAATTGCGCGCGGACGGAGTACAATCGACTTCCAGCCGTGCGCGAAGGGAGGCAGCCGTGGCCACGTACATCATGCTCAGCACGCTCACCGACGAGGGACGCCGGACGCTCAAAGAGCGGCCGGAGCGCCTGCAAGAGGTCAACCGCGAGATCGAGGCGATGGGCGGCCGCGTGACGCACCAGTTCGCGGTGCTCGGCGGATACGACTTCGTGAACATCCTGGAAGCGCCCGACAACGAGACGGTGGCGCGCATCTCCGTCGAACTTGGCGCGCGCGGAACCGTGCAACTCACGACGCTGCCCGCTATTGCCGTCGATGAGTTCACGAAGATGCTGAAGAGCCGCAGCGGCTGAGCGGAGGCGTCATGTCCACGTACGTCGTACTGACAAAGATTCGTGCCGCTGCCGAGAAGACACTGACGCAGAACCCTGATCGCCTGAGCGAGATCAACGCCGAGGTGAAGCGCCTGGGCGGCAAGATCGTGCTCCAGTACGCGACGTTGGGCGAGTACGACTTTGCGACGTTTATTGAGGCGGAAGACAACGCCGCGATCGCGTTAATCGGCGCTGAAGTCAGCTCACTCGGAACGATCCGTTCGACGACATTGCCGGCGATCGAGATGGGGCGCTTCGAGAAGCTGCTGAGCATTGCGCCGTACCGAACGGAGCCGCACGCCTGGCAGACAAATCTTTGGGCGCGCATCGTGCGGCGAGTTGGCCGCTACTGGATCACCGACAAGCATGTGCAGGCCTACTGCCAGCCGTTCGATATCTCCGGACGCGAGAATCTGAAAGGGTTCAAGGGCGCGGCGATCGTCATCGCCAATCACAGTTCGCATTTCGATACGCCCGTGACGGTGTCGGCACTGCCGGAAGGGATTCGCGGCAAGCTGCTGATCGCGGCCGCAGCGGACAAGTTCTACGGCAGCCGCAAGAAACGAACGTGGTGGTACTCGTTGTTCCACGGCACGTTTCCCGTGCACCGCGGCGGCGGCACGAAGCAGCTTGAGTACCCGATGGCGCTGTTCAAGAAGGGCTGGTCGATACTCATCTACCCTGAGGGCGGGCGATCGAAGTCCGGACAGGTGCAGCGCTTCAAGCACGGAGTCGCCATCATGGCGATGCAGTGCAAGGTGCCGGTGATCCCCGTCTACATCGATGGCCTGCGCAACGTGATGCCGAAGGGTCAGCGCGAACCGCGGCCCGCAGCCGTCAACGCCCGCATCGGCAAACCGGTGTGGCTCACGGACGCGGCTTCGGTGCCCGACGGTACGACGATGCTGGAGAATGCGATGCGCGAACTGGCGGGCATCCCGCCGCACCACGCGCACGCGACTGCGTCAGCACCGATAGCCGAGCCGACGATGGCATCCGCGGGCAGCAGCTCCTGACGTATGGCGGAGGTGCGATCGGTTAGGCGGACAGCTTCCGCGTAATCATCCGGGTGATCAGCTCCGGCTTCATCTTCTTGCGCGACGGATCGTCGACGCCATCTGACAGGTAGTTGCCTTCAGTGAAGACGCGCATCGCGTTCGCGCGGCCAATCATGCGCTCCACCTTCGCGAAGAGGCGCACGAATGCATCTCTCTTCGACCCGAGCGTCGGGAACGCTGCGGCTTCCATGGCGGAACGGCGTTTTTCGTAGTCGTTGAGCAGGTACGCGCCGGGCATCCCGAATTCCTTCAGCGCAGCGACAACCGCAGACATCACGTCGGGATCACGCTCGAGGCAGTTCTTCAGGCGCTCCTCGTAGAACATCTCGTGGCGCGTCTCATCTTTCGCCAGCAGGTTTTCGATGTTCGCGAGCACAGGCTCTTTCGTTCGCTGTGCGTGATTGCGGTAGAACTCCGCCGTCACAAACTCTTGGAGCGACGTGCTCGCGACGAGCTGCGCGGGAAGGTAGTGCGGCGGGATGCCCCAATTCTCGGCGCTTTTGGCGCGCACGTCATCGACGTCATCGCCGAGATCTTGCCGGATGGCGGCGGCCAGTTCGGTGACGTTGCAGCCACCGCCGTTGGCAGCGCGCGCGGCGAGAGCGGTGCGTACCTTCGTCATATAGTCGGCGAGGACGTAGTAATGCTTCCACTCCTCGATGGCCCACATCATGATGAAGTCGCAGATGTCCTGGTCGGCCTTGTAGTACTCGATGAGGTTCGCAACGTAATCGGGGCTGTTGCTTTCGACGAGCAACGCCGACTCCGCGACGAAGATATCCGCCGGCGTTAGCGCGTCGACGTCGATGCTCGTCCAGGGGATCTCCAGCAGTTCGGTGAGGCTCCAACTGACGCGCTCGTGCGTCTTGAAGAAGGTGATGACTTCGTCGCGGCTGGGAACGGTGCGGCGTTCAGAGGGGGTGAGGGGCGGCTGTGCTCCTGTGAAGGGGAAGGTACTTTTTGCGAGTTTGGACAACATGTCCTCCAAGACGGGCGCGCCGACCCGTGCCGGACGCTTACCAAGCACCTTATTATACCACGGCTCCGGTTTTCGGCTCGGCAACGTGTATGAATTGCGCCGTAGCCGGAGTTACGCTGTCGGCGACGTGCGGCGATTACGTCACGAGGAGGAAGCGATGGCGAAGCTCCGGCAAGGCGACCCGTGGATGCCCGGGTTCCGCTACGGAGCGTTGTTGCCGCCGCTCTCGTTGAACTTGCGGCGCGGCGCCGGCGAACAGCGTTTCGTCCCATTTCCAGTTGTCTTCGGGCATCGCTCATTGTACGACGAACAGCAGCACAGGCGACGATCGTCGCCTGTGCTGTAGGTCTGTGCAATCTGTGAAATCTGTGATTCCGTGCAGTCCGGCTACTGACCGCGGACGTCTTTGCGTTTGTTCTGGACGTAGTCGACGAGGACGTACTGGCCGAGCTTGTCGGGCGTCGTATAGAAGACGCGGCCTTTGTTGATCTTGGCGACCTGGTTCACGAACTCCTTCAGATAGTAGTTGCGGTCGAGCATGAAGGTGTTGATCGTGATGCCCTTCGTCGTCGCGCGCTTCACTTCCTTCAGCGTCTCGCGAATCGTGATCGGACTTGGCGGATAGGCGAAGTACGAGCGGCCGCGCTCCAGGTGCGCCGTCGGCTCACCGTCGCTGATCATGATAATCTGACGTGTGCCGCTCTTGTGCTTCGCGAGCAAGTTCTGCGCCAGCATCAGCGCGTGATGCATGTTTGTGCCGAGCACCGATTCGTCCCAGCGTACGTACGGCAGCTCCTCAGCCTTCAGCTCGCGCGCGTATGCCGAGAAGCCGATGATGTAGAGGCTGTCGCGGCTGAACTGGCTGGTAATCAGGTTGTTCAGCGCCAGCGCCACCTTCTTCGCCGCCTGGAACGAACCGCGAAGCGCCATCGACCACGAAAGGTCGACCATCATCACCGTCGCCGTCTGCGTGAGCTGCTCCGAGCGGTAGACCTCGAAGTCGTCCTTGTTGAGGCGCACCGGCAGCGATGCGCCCTCGCGCTGTAGCGAGTTCATGATCGTCTTGTCGAGGGCGAGGTGGAACGGGTCGCCGAACTCGTACTTCTTCGTGTCGTCCGCGCGCTCGCCGCCGCGGCCGTTGTCCTTGACTGCGTGCTTGCCGAACGAGTCCTTCTTCAGCGATGAGTAGATCTCGCCGAGCGCCTTCTGACCGATCTTGCGCGTGCCGCGAGGCGTCAGTTCGTACGTGTTGCCCTTCTTGCGGACGAGCCCGGCCTCTTCGAGGATCTCGAGGAACTTCTTGAGCTGGTCGAGCGTCTCGCCCGCTTCCTCGCCGAGCAACTCCTTCAGCTTCTCCGCATCGATTTCGTCGATGTCGCCGCCGTACTGCGTGCGTTCGAGCTGGCGCTCGATGTCGTCCATCGACTGCATCTGGTCCATGAGCCGCATCGCTTCGTTGAGGTCGACGTCCTCATCGCCGCGGAACGGGTACTGGTTGCGCATATCCCGCATGGGCGACAGGAACTCCATGTTCATCTGGAGCTCTCGGAGCTCGGCCTGGAGATCTGCGTCGCCGACTTTGTCTTGCAACAGATCCTGGAGCTGCTGACGCATGTCGCCGGGCAGGCTGTCGAGCAGGTTCTGCATCTGCGCCATTTGACCCTGCATGCGCGCGACGAGTTCGTCGAGCGTCTTGGGCGGATTGTCGCCGAAGAGGTCGCCGTACTTGTCCATGAACTTCTGAAAATCCGGCTCGCCCCCAGCAAGCCGATCGCTGAGCATCTGGTTGAGGTCCTTCACCATCTGCTTCATGCGCGCCATGTCTTCGGGTGACATGTTTGCGATCTGGTCGTACATGTCCTTAAAGAAGGTCTCGGTCATCGCCTTCTTCAACATGTCCATCAGCTCGGTGAACTTGTGCTGGGCCTCCGGGTCCATGAACTCGTAGTTCTGCAGCTCCTTGACCGCGCCCGGAACATCCTGCGGCAGATTGGAAAGGAAGTTCTTCTTGCGGTTCGCGATATTCTTGAGCATCTCCGCGAACTGATCGTTGTCGCCGGCGCCCGACTTCCCGGGCTGCTGCGCGCCGCCCTGCTCGCGCGACTCGCCGCTCTGCCCGGACTGTTGCGCCCGTGGCGACGACGATGATGGCTGCCCCTGCTGTGAAGGTGCGCCCGATTGCGCGGACTGCTCGCTGTTATCCTGCGGCCCGGCTTGTGGCGCGCCGTCTTGCGGGCCCATCGCGTCGTCCATCCGCTTGTTGATGGTGCCGCGCTCCATCTCGAGCACTTCATCGAGCCGCTTCTTGATGTCGTCCATCAGCGACGAGAGGTTGTATTTGTCGAGCTGGTTGCGCCGCTGCTGGCGGAGCTGCTGGAGCAGGTCACGAAGGCCCTGAAGCCGGTTGCCGTTCTGGTCGCGCATGCCGCGCTGCAGCAAGTTGCGCATCGCGTGCTGCAGGTCGCCGAAGTTCATCAGATCGTCGCTGAGCGCCTCGAGCAGCTCATCTGCCTCGAGCGCGGGGATCTCCTGCGTACCGTCCCATTCGCTGTATCGGAATGCAACCATTGTGTTTTAGTCCTTCGGACGCCAGGCGTCCTCTATCCACGCGTTGCGATCTTCATGCCAGACGAGGAGTCGGCCGGTCAGGGATTCCGGGAATGAGAGCACGCTGTCTATCGCCGACGCCCAAGGTTGCGGGTCAGGCCGTTTCGCAACCGAGAGAATGCCGGCGTGTGTTTCAGCAAGTCCTCCGAATATGTGAGTTGACGTCACAACACGGTGAAGGAAGCGGTAGTCGCTATGGTTCACAGTAAGCAAGATCCGCCCCTCGGTTAGTGCGTTGCGGAGGTGCCAAACATCAGAATTGCCCGTCGTTCCCTCGTCGGACGGATACTTCACGTCGTGGAACTGGCGCAAGTCAAGTACGATCTGCTGCGCAACGTCTTCGTCTGCGTAAAGCCGTGCGCTCAAGCCACCGCCAATTCCTCGGCTATCTTGCGCTCTATTTCGGCGGCATACGAATCGAAATACTTGACGGCAGCCTCGACATCGCCGGCATCTATGTGTGGCGCATGAAGGGCCAACAGGGCGTTGATGTCATTGTTCACGGAGCGCAGATCTCGGATAAGCTCCCAGACCTTTATGCCACGGCCAACGCGGACGTCAAGTGGGCTAGGCTGCACTTCCTCGGAATAACGTCCACGTACCCACACTCTGCCGCCGCCAGTCTTGGGCACTCTATTCACGACGATCTCAGCACTGCCTTTAGCGTCGTAAAATGTGTAAGGCTGCGTCATCACTAACCCCGGTACTGCGTCTTTCCGCCGACTTTGTCTTTGTTCAGGCGCTTGTTCAGGTGGAGGCCTTCGAAGATGAACTCTGTGGCGCTGGCGATCAGGGCCGGATTCTCGCCCGGGTCGAGTTTCGCGACGGCGCTGCTCAGGCCGTCGACTGACTTCACGAGGCCGAGGTAGGCGTCCGACGCCATGCCGTCGCTGACTTCGGCTTGCATGCCGGCCTTGAAGCGCGTGACGACATCTTCCATATCGACGACGTTGAAGTAGCGGTTGAAGACGGCAACGACGGCGCCCTGGATGAGCTTCTCGATGATCTGCTCTTCCTTGCCGTCTTCGACTGTTTCGAACTCCACTTTGCCGCTGATCGTCGGGATGACGTATGGCAGGTCGCTGATGCGCGGCACAACATCGCTTTCGCCGAGGCGGATCGATCGGCGCAGGGCGTTCGCGAGCAGGCTCTCGTAATCGGCGATCGATGCGCGCACGGAGACGCCCGAGCGCTGGTTGACGTCGGGGCTACGGCGCGCGAGACGCGTGATCTCGGCGACTATCTCCTTCATGTATGCCGGCACGATCACCGTGTAGTCGGTGTCGTCGAACGCAACGCTCTCCTGCGTCATGATGTCGATTTCGTGCTCGACGCTGCGCGGGTAGTGCGTGCGGATCTGCGCACCGTAGCGATCCTTCAGCGGCGTGATGATGCGGCCACGGTTCGTGTAGTCCTCCGGGTTGGCTGACGCCACGACGAGGACATCGAGCGGCATCTGGATGCGGTAGCCGCGGATCTGCACGTCGCGCTCTTCCATGATGTTCAGCAGGCCGACTTGAATGCGCTCAGCTAGGTCGGGTAGTTCGTTGATGCAGAAGATGCCGCGGTTCGTGCGCGGGATCAGCCCGTAGTGGATTGTCTTCTCGTCGGAGAGATAGCGCCCTTCGGCCACCTTGATCGGGTCGACTTCGCCGATGAGGTCGGCGATCGTGATGTCCGGCGTAGCGAGCTTTTCGCCGTAGCGCTGGTCGCGGCCAATCCAGTCGATCTCCAGGTTGTCGCCCTCGGCCTCGATGCGGGCGCGGCTGGCGTGCGTGATCGGCTGGAATGGATCCTCGTGCAGCTCGCTGTCCGCGATGACGGGTATCGCTTCGTCGAGAAGGCCCGTGAGGGCGCGGATCATGCGCGACTTCGCCTGGCCGCGCTCGCCGAGGAAGATGATGTCCTGCCCGGAGAGGATCGCGTTCTCAAGCTGCGGCACGACGGTCTCCTCGTAGCCGAAGATGCCGTCGAAGAGGGGCCGTCCGGCGCGAATGCGCGCGATGAGGTTGCGGCGCATTTCTTCCTTCACGGAGACTACTTTGTAGCCGGACTTCTTCAGTTCACCGAGTGTCCGTGGTCGTTGTTCGGACGTCATGCGTGTCACGATCCTTCCGGGCTGTGTGCTTCGCTGTTATTCCTGCTCATGTCCGCGCTTCCAAGAAACCGCGCGAGTTCGTCGCGCGCAAACGTCGGGAACGGGATGGCGGGATCCTCGGTTCCCAGTATAACCCTCACCGGCCCTGATTCGACCGTGGCGATCATGCGCCAGTCGGTGCCCTCTCCGTCGATGCTTGACGCGAGGTGCGCCGCATCCTCCGCGCTGACGATCGCGAGCAGCGCGCCGGAGGCCAGTAGGCCGAGCGAATCGAGACCGAGCGCGTCGCAGATTGCCCGCGTTTCGTCGTACGTGCGGATGGCGCTCGCATCGACGCGCAGTGTCGCGCTGGCCGCGGTAGCGAGTTCTTCCAGTGCGGTCGCGAGGCCGCCTTCCGTCGGGTCGTGCATCAGACGTGGGCGTGCTGCCGCACATAACGCGGCGGCATCGGCGACGACGCTGATGCCTGGGTCGAAGAGCATGGCGCTCGCTCGCGCGATCACTCGGGCGGCGACGCCGCGTGCAGCGAGCGTATCGCCCGCTTCTCGTGCCAGGACGGCTGTTCCTTCGATAGCGATGCCTCTCGACATCAGTACGCAGTCGCCGGGCTGGATGTTCTCTCCGCTCACGATCTGGCTGCGAGCCGCCTCGCCCAGCATCATGCCCACGATGATCGGGCGGTCAAGGCCGATCGTGACCTCTGTATGCCCACCGACCAATTCGATGCCGAGGGCATCGCAAGCGGTCGTAATCTGGTCGAAGATCGTCGCCGGGAGCGTGTCCGGCGCACCGGGCGGGAGCAGGGCGGTCGCGAGGAACCACGCGGGCCTCGCGCCCATGCAGGCGATGTCGTTGGCGTTGACGTGGACCGCGTACCAGCCGATCTGCTCTGCGGCGAACGTGATGGGATCTGTCTTGGCGACCAGACAGCGTCCGCCGCCGATATCGATGACGGCGGCGTCGCGCCCAATGCCGGGGCCGACGAGGACACGGGGGTCGCGGTGCGTGATCTTGGCCAGCAGTTCGGCGAGGACGGCTGTCGGCAGCTTGCCGGGCTGAAGGCTCATTGCTGGGACGCGACCCGGGCGACGACGTGCGCGGTAAACGCATCGACCAGCTGCGGGAGCAGGCGCCGCACGCCGCTTCCGAGCGTCATCGATACGAAGAAGTCGCCGACGACTCCGTGGCCTTCGGCGCCGATCTCCACTTCGAGCGTGCAGCCGTCGGCCTCGCTGATCAGTTCGAACTGTAGGTACGCCGCTTGCACCTGGCCGGACATCGGCGCCGTGGATTCTACGTGCTCACAGATCAACATCTGCGGCTCGCGCCATTCTGCGATCTGCCATCGCGTCCACTCGTTTGGGTTGTCGGCGAGCGCCAGCAGCCGCGCGCCT
>JANXYW010000166.1 GCA_025355835.1 Chloroflexota bacterium | reverse complement strand
GGCGGGTGCATCCATTTCACGGATGCCAAGCGACCGCCGGACCAGATCGGCGATGACGTAGTAGGGCGTTGTCGCCGTGTGCGCCAGTGCCGATCCGGTAAGCAGGACCACATCCGGGCATTCGGCGGCGACCCATCTCTGAAACTCGTCGAGCAGGCGCGACTTTCCGATCCCGGCCGGCCCGATCACCGCGACGGAACGTGGCCGCTGCGCTTCGGTGACGTCCCGGAGCAGCTCTTGTAGCGCGCGAAGCTCGTCCGTTCGTCCGATAAGCGCGGTTTCAGTATGCGGGCGCGCGTTCTGCGCGGTCCCGATCATTTCCGTCAACTCGAACACGTCGACCTGTTGCGCGCGGCCTTGCAGTGTCAACGCGCCGCGCGGATCGAATGCGAAGCCGGACCCAACGAGCCGCCGCGTATCGGCGCCGACGAAGATCGCACCGGTTGGCGCCTGTGCGGCGAGGCGGGCAGCGACGTTGACGGGGTCACCCATGACGGTGTACTCGCGTCGCGCTTCGAGGCCCATACCGCCCGCGATCACGAGGCCGCTGTTTATCCCGAAGTGCATGCCGAGTGGTTTGCTCCGCAGGGCCGCGTGCTCGGTGTTGAATGCGACGAGCGCTTCACGCATCTCGAGCGCGGCGAGCAGCGCGCGCGATGCGTGATCCTCCAACGCCTGAGGCGCGCCGAAGAGCACCATCAACTCATCTCCGATGAATTTGTCGATATACCCGCCCAGGCGCGTGGCGACGGCGCCCAGTCGCTCGAAGCAGGCATTGACTAGATTGCGCACATCTTCGGCATCCGCCGTTTCGCTCAGCGTCGTGAATCCGGAGAGATCGGCGAACATGACGGTGATCTGCTTGCGCTCGGCTTCCCGCACCGGCGGCACCGCCGCCTCCGCGAGCGCGGCGAGGCGCACGCGAAGCGGGCCGGTCGCCGCGTCGACGGCTGCCTGGCCCAGGACATCCCGCTGGGCTTCAATCGCACCGATGGCGGCGAGAAGATCGTCTCGCTCGGACATGCTGTCCTCTCGATCACGGATAACCGATCTCGGTAAGTGTACTTGTCCGTTGATGGAGCGCGGGCGCCTCACCCGTAACGCAAGATGACCGCCCGCAAGCCGAGATCCTCTCCTATACTTGGGTACTTGAGCGACCCCGGCGCGGCTCGCACGTGAGAGGATCGAAGCATGGAAGAGTTCGAGGGCAAGACGGCCGTTGTGACGGGTGCGGCGAGTGGGATGGGTCGGGCGTTGGCGCGTCGCTTTGCGGACGCAAAGATGCGCGTCGTGCTGGCCGACGTCGAGGTGGCGCCGCTGCGTGAGACGGAAGAGGCGCTCCTGGAACGTGGCGCCGACGTCATCGCCGTCGAGACGGATGTCCGCAAGCTCGACTCTATCGAAGAGCTGCACCGGCGGGCGATCGATGCCTTCGGAAAGGTGCACGTGCTGTGCAACAACGCCGGCGTCTCGTCAGGCGGGGCCATCTGGGAGCAATCGACCGCCGACTGGGAGTGGTCGCTCGGAGTGAATCTCTGGGCGTGCATCCACGCCGTACGGACATTCGTGCCCGGTATGATCGCGCACGGCGAAGAGGGGCACATTGTCAACACCGCGTCGATCCTCGGCCTCTTCAGCGGGCCGGGCGCGGGCGCCTATGTTGTTGCCAAGGCGGGCGTCGTTGCGCTTTCGGAGACGCTCTACTACGACTTGAAGGTGAACGGCGCCCCGATCGGCGTGTCCGTGTTGTGCCCCGGGCCTACCAACACACGTATCCTCGATGCGGCGCGCAACCGGCCTGCAGAGTACGGCCCGGCTCAGTTCATTAACCCCGACGATCCCGCGGCGGCGGCGTTGCGCGAGATGATGGCGGCGGCGATGAACCCGGCCGATGTCGCCGAAGGTGTCTTCAACGCGATCCGCGCGCAGCAGCTGTATGTCCTCACGCATCCGGAGTACAACCCCATGATCCGCGACCGGATGGAGGCGATACTAGAGCAGCGAAACCCCGCGATGCCGGGGTTTGGATAGAGGCTGCGGTTC
>JANXYW010000116.1 GCA_025355835.1 Chloroflexota bacterium | reverse complement strand
TTCTCCATCCAGAGGGAAGCAGATTCGGCGTTGGCGCCGAGAATGCGGAGCCGAAACGTGCGCTGGCCGGGCTGGCCGAAGGACTGGGCGTCGATGCCGCGAATGACGCCGAACTCGATAGTCATCGATGAAACTCCGGGATAACCTGACAACGCGATGTCGGCGGCTGAATGCAGCGATAGGATTGCGGGTGGTCTGGTCAGGGTCAACTGGACGCTAGTGGATAGTGAATAGTGGATAGGCGATAGAGGTTGGACGTTGAGGGCTGGGGATTGGAGAACAGGTCTTGGCGAGGGCTGCGGCACGTCTCCCGGCCTGTCTCCTTCGGCGACTCGAGATCGGCCACCTCTGTCCACGTCGTGGAGAAAGGCTTTCCAAGGTGGCAAAGGATCGACACTCGACATAACCGCGCCGGGATAGAAGCGATCTGGGCGTTTGGTACGCTGGCTCGGGGAATCTGACGACAATCCACGCATGGATGTGAGGGATATGGCTGAATCTGACGGCCGGCCGAAGCCGGAGCGGCCGAAGGTCGATCGCAAGGCGCGGCTTCAGCTGCCGCCGCAGAAGATCGCCAAGCAGGACCCGAACGTCCGGGTGCTGAACTGGAGCGAGGTCTCACTGCCCATCAGCCTCGACATGGCGAAAGCGGAGGCGGAGCGCTGCATTCAGTGTCCGGCTGCGCCATGCCAAGTCGCGTGCCCGGTAGGCAACGATATTCCTCGCGCGCTGTGGCAGCTCGAACAGGGCGACGCCATCGCGGCCGCGGACATCTTCCACGAGACGAGTACGATGCCGGAGATGTGCGGCCGCCTCTGCCCGCAGGAGCGGCTGTGCGAGGGGCACTGCGTCGTCGGCAAGAATGCGAAGCCCGTTGCCATCGGGCGGCTCGAAGCGTTTGTCGCGGACGCGTGGCGGCTGCGCGAGGTTGCGGCTCCGGTGGTCGAGGCTACGGGGCAGCGCGTGGCGGTGGTTGGCGCGGGGCCGGCTGGGCTCACCGTAGCGGAGAAACTGGCTGAACGCGGCCATGCGGTGACGATCTTCGACGCGTGGCCGGAGATGGGAGGCGTGCTGCGGTACGGCATCCCGAACTTCAAGCTTGAGAAGCACGTGCTGGACGAATGGCTGGAGCGGCTTGATGGGTTGCCCGTCGAGTTCGTGGGCAACACGCGCATTGGCGCGAAGGGCGCGAAGACGGTGGACGCACTGCTGGCGAGTGGCTACGACGCGGTGTTCTTGGCTCACGGCGCATCAGATGGAAACGATCTGGCGATCGAGGGTGTGGAACTGACCGGTGTCTACCAGGCGACGCCGTTTCTTTCGTGCGGCAACCTGCGGCCCGCCGCCCTGCCGGAATCGATGCGCGAGCCGATCAATGTCGGGCGGCGCGTCGTGATCATCGGCGGCGGCGACACATCGATGGACTGCTCGCGCACGGCGATCCGGCTGGGTGCGAGCGAAGTGACGTTGGTGTATCGCCGCACCGAAAAAGAGATGACGGGGCGCGAGGAAGAGCGGCAGCACGCTCGCGAAGAAGGTGTGCGGTTCGAGTTCCTGTGCGCGCCTGTGCGGTTCCTCGGGACGGGTAGCGGCCGCGTGCGCGGCGTGCAGCTCGAGCGCATGGAGCTGGGGCCGCCGGACGAGAGCGGCCGACGCCGTCCGCAGCCGGTGCCGGGGTCGGAGTTCACGCTGGAGGCCGACACCGTCGTGTTGGCGATTGGGTACGGCATCGATACGGACGCGACGGATTCGACGGGCGTTGCGTGCGACAAGTGGGGCGACGTGCTGGTCGATCGCGCGACGGGCGC
Source organism: Chloroflexota bacterium (assembly GCA_025355835.1). Classification (GTDB taxonomy): domain Bacteria; phylum Chloroflexota; class Dehalococcoidia; order DSTF01; family JACRBR01; genus JANXYW01. The sequence goes on along the minus strand of JANXYW010000116.1, from coordinate 546 downwards.
GACGGCGCGCGCGGGCGTCTTCGCCGGCGGCGACAACGTGAACGGCGCGGATCTCGTCGTGACGGCGATCCGCGACGGGCGAATCGCGGCGAGCGCGATGCTGGAGTACCTAACCGAGCTGGGCGCTCGGGCTGAGGTTGCTGCCTCGGCCTAGTTCGCCCGCTTCTTTTTCACCGCAGAGCCGCAGAGAGCGCAGAGGGTGTGTTGGGGGCGGTCGGAGCACCGGGCGTATTCCGGCGGGTTTTCTTCACCACAGAGAGCACAGAGGACACAGAGGTTAGTTGGGCGCTGTGACTAGCGGCACGGCTTCGCTACGATCGAGGCACCGGATACTTTCCACTGGCATTTGAGGAGTAACGACGATGGCTAACGTTGCCGTGGGGCAGGAAGCGCCCGATTTTACACTGAGGAACGAGAACAACCAGGAGGTAAAGCTGTCGTCGCTGCGCGGCAAGCCGGTTGTGCTGTTCTTTTTTCCGCTGGCCTTCTCGCCGGGCTGCACGATCGAGGCATGCGCGTATCGCGATGACACGTCGCTGTTCGAGG
>JANXYW010000111.1 GCA_025355835.1 Chloroflexota bacterium | reverse complement strand
GACACCTTCCTCGCGGACCTCACCGCCGGCGAGTACGTCGTCCACATCGAGCACGGCATCGCGCGCTTCGCCGGCCTCGTACGCAAAGATGTCGGCGGCAACGAGCACGAGTTCCTGGAGCTGCAGTACGCCGACGGCGATCGCCTATACGTGCCGACCGAGCAGGTCGATCGCGTCAGCCGCTACGTCGGCCCCAGCGAGCACCGGCCGTCGCTGACGCGCCTCGGCTCGCAAGAGTGGTCGCGCGCGAAAGCACGCGTCCGCCGCGCCGTCCAGGAACTCGCGACGGAGTTGCTGAAGCTCTACGCCTCGCGCGAAGTAGCCGAGGGCCACGCGTTCTCGCCCGACGCGGCATGGCAGACGGAGCTCGAAGCATCGTTCCCGTACGTCGAGACCGCCGATCAGGCCAGCGCGATTCGCGACGTGAAGCACGATATGGAAAATGTGCGCCCGATGGATCGCCTCGTCTGCGGCGATGTCGGCTACGGCAAGACGGAGGTCGCCGTGCGCGCGGCGTTCAAGGCCGTGACCGACGGCACGCAGGTCGCTATCCTCGTACCGACGACCGTGCTTGCGCAGCAGCATTACAACACGTTCCGCCAGCGCCTCTCCGGATTTCCGGTGAAGATCGAGATGCTTTCGCGATTCCGCAGCGATCGCGAGCAGCGCCAGGTCGCCGCCGATGCCGCGGCCGGAAGCGTCGATATCGTCATCGGCACGCATCGCCTGCTACAGAAAGACGTCGCGTTCAAGAACCTCGGACTGATCGTCATCGACGAGGAGCAGCGCTTCGGCGTCACGCATAAGGAGCGCCTGAAGCAGATGCGCAGCGAGGTCGACGTGCTGACGCTGACGGCGACGCCGATCCCGCGCACGCTGAACATGGCGCTCACCGGCATCCGCGACATGTCGACGATCGAGACGCCGCCGGAAGAGCGCCTGCCGATCAAGACGTACGTGACCGAGTTTGACGATCACCTCGTGCGTGAAGCGATCACACGCGAGATGGAGCGCGGCGGCCAGATCTACTTCGTCCACAACCGCGTCCACAACATCGAGCTGCTGGCGCGACAGCTGCGCGACATCGTGCCAGAAGCGGAGATTCTCATCGGCCACGGCCAGATGCACGAAGATCAGCTCGAGAAGGTCATGCTCGATTTCACCGAAGGCAAAGCCGACGTGCTCGTCTGCACCACGATCATCGAATCCGGCCTCGACATTCCGAACGTCAACACGATCATCATCAACAACGCCGACCGCTTCGGCCTCGCGCAGCTCTACCAGCTGCGCGGCCGGGTCGGGCGCGGCGCAGCGCGTGCGTACGCGTACTTGCTCTACGAGAAGCACCGCTCGCTCAGCGAAGTCGCACAGAAGCGGCTACAGACGATCTTCGAAGCGACGGAACTGGGCGCCGGCTTCCAGATCGCCCTGCGCGACCTGGAGATCCGCGGCGCCGGCAACCTGCTCGGCGCCGAGCAGAGCGGCCAGATCGGCACCGTCGGCTTCGACCTCTACGTGAAGCTGCTCGCCGACGCCGTCGAAGGCCTGAAGGCGCTCGCGCGAGGCGAACCGCCGCCGCCCTCGAAGATGCAACCCGCTGTGCAGATCGATGTGCCACTGACGGCATTCATCCCGGAGAGCTACATCGGCGACCTCAATGTGCGGCTTGCCATGTACCAGCGCATGGCCGCAGCCGACGCGCTGGATGCCGCCGCCGATCTCGAACAGGAGATGAGCGACCGCTTCGGCGCGCCGCCCGCGCCCGTCCGAAACCTCCTGTACATCGTGCACATCCGCGTGCTCGCAAAGCGCGCACACATCGCCTCGATCTCCCGCGACGAACGCACCGAAGGCGCGCACGTACTGTCACTGCGCACCATCGACGGCCACGACTTCGCCAAACAGATCCCCCCGAACGCGCGTCGCAATCTCGAACGCGCAGACGGCGTCACCATCGGCCACGCCCAACTCCGCATCGACCTGGCGCTCGCAGGCGAAGCCTGGCGCGCTACCCTCGTCCAGGCGCTGGAAGCCGCGGCGGTCGAGGCGGCGTAGCACCGCACGTTCTTCGCTGGTCGCCGCAGTTGAGCTTTGCAGCCATGGCGAGGGCCTATGCCAACCTCCAATCCGTGAAATCCACGCAATCCTTATTCCCCCTCTCGTCGAACCCGGGCATCTCGAGCCGATACTCTTGCAGGTGACAGGGGAGCCCGATGACCACCGTCTTCCGCCGCCCCAGCACGACCGCAAGCCCCGCGCACGCCGACGGCGTCATGCGCCACGGATTCGCGTCGTTCTTCCGCGCGCCCGTCGTCGAGGACATGAATGCCTGGCGGGCCGACATCGGCTTCGTCGGCGTGCCCTTCGATGGCGGCACGAACGACCGCCCCGGCGCGCGCTTCGGCCCCGCCGCGATCCGCGACGCATCGACGCGCTACGAACCCGACGAGGCGTGGTCCGGCTGGATCGATGCCGAGACCGGCGTCCGCATCCTCGCCGGCGTCTCGATGGCCGATGTCGGCGACATCGACGTGCGCACGGTCGACTTGCTCGAGAACTTCGCCATCATCACCGAGGCGGCGCGGCTCGTCCGGCGCAACTGCCGCGTGCCCGTGTTCGTCGGCGGCGACCACGCGATCACATTCCCGATCGTCCGCGCCTTCGACGATTCGCCGTTGACGCTGATCCAGTTCGACGCGCACCAGGACTACACCGACGAAAAGCACGGCGTCCGCTACTCGCACGACAACCACATGCGCCGCTCCAGCGAGCTGCCGCACGTCACACAGATCGTGCAGATCGGCCTCCGCGGCGTCCTCGAACGCTTCGAGCCGTGGGAAGCGGCGCACCGCGACGGCGTGATCATCGTGCCAGCGGCGCGCATCGTCCGCGAAGGCGTGCCGGCCGCGCTCTCGGCACTAAATCCCGGAGGGCGAGCGTTCAGCCCACCGCATGATGGAAGTGCACGACAAGCCGGCCCGGCAGACGGCGCACCCCCACCAGTGGCGCCCGCCGCAGGCAGACGATCCCCCGCCCGCGAGAAGGCATACGTCACCATCGACATCGACGTGCTGGATCCGGGCTCCGCGCACGCCACCGGCTACCCAGAGCCCGGCGGCATCACCTACTACCAGCTCAAAGAAGCGCTGCTGCTCGTCGCCCAGCAATACGACATCATCGGCCTCGATCTCACCGAAGTAGCCCCCGTCTACGACGCCGCCGGCGTAACCCCCCGCATCGCCGCCAAGCTGCTCCTGGACGGCCTCGGCGCGGTGTTTGCAGACCGTTTGTAGGCCGTCTTACCGCGCGAAACCCTTGCGGCGTACGGGGCAGACGTGTACATACTCGACGCGTAGGTTGAAACAAGCGCCCTCCGTGGCGCGTGCGGGCGCGAGTAGACACTGGACCGAGGACGCCGATGACGACGACGGAATTCTGCGGTAAGTGCGGTTCGGAAAGAATGGAGGCAGACGACCTTTACTGCCGCGGTTGTGGCAACACTTTCGCCGGTGAAGCGGGCGTACGAGCAAGCACCCTGGACACCATTCAAGCTAACACTGACAGGACCGGATGGTCGAAGACGAACGCGGCCAGCATCACATCGGCAGTCATCCTCTGCACTAGCGGCTTCTTCTCTCTTGTCGGCGCGATTCTTCCCTGGGCGAACGCACCCTTTGGCGTCTCAAAGACAGGGATAGAAGGCGACGGCATGTTTACGCTCATCGCAGGCTTGATGATCGTCGCGCTTGCGGCTGCCCTCGTGTTCCGCGGCGATAGGGCGTCGCGGAGATGGATCTTTAGCGCGCTGTCGATGCTGCTGAGTGGGTTCATTCTGTTTGTTGCCGTGATCGACATAAGAGATGCGAACGGGATCATCGCAGGCTCCCACAACCTCATAAAACTCGGACCTGGGATATATCTAACGACCGTCTCGGGCTCCCTTGGGATCGTAGGGGCGCTGGTCGGTTTCGCATCTGGCCGGCCGTGGGACGGCAGGATTCTGATGAAAACCGCCGTCGGTGCCCTTGTGCTCCTCGGCCTCGCTTCCTTTGGGTGGGTTGCCGGGACCGCCGTCGTTGACTATCGAGGCACGACAAACTCTATGGCATCGCCGACCAATACCTCGGGCCCCAACACCAGCGTCCCGGCGAAGTTGGCCGAAGGCCGCGTCACCGACGTGGCAGATCTGGGTCGCGGTCACTTCGCCGGCGCATTCGTCGGCCACCAGATGACGCCCTTTTGCGAAAGTGTCCCGTCGTCGGCATCGGCCAAACACAAGATCGTCGGCGGTGGAGGCGCGCCCAACACCGCAGCAAGTTCCGTTAGCTGCTACAACAGCAACCCGCCATCCTCCGGGAAGCATCTCAACGTCCAGCGCAGCGTAGACGTGGGGGGCGGAAACATCATCAACATTCCCGCCGACCCAGATGTCTACCCCGATGATGTGGAAATACCGCGCGACGCCATCCCGCATATCCTCGAACACGCCGGCGTCTTCGTTGGATGGAATTGCGAGACCGGCGATACCGCCTGCGCTGGCGCTGCACAGAAACTCAAGTATCTCGTCAACAACCGTATTGACAATCACGACAACCGCGTGGTGATGGCGCACGACAATGACCTACCCGAAGGCACGTTCGGCCTCGCGTCATGGACGCGCGTGCTCGACTTCCCGTTCGCCGACTGGGATCAAGAGAAAGCTTTGGCCGACCAGTTCATCAGCACGAACTCCTGCCGATTCGACCCCGAGGGCTTTTGCCCCTAACGCTGCAAACAACGAGCTGCGGGCTTACAGAACTGACCGGTGCGAAATCCGTGTTTCCTGTCACCCAGTAGCCAACCACTCCGGATTCGAAACTTCCATCTTCGCATGCACGACCTCCCGCACGTGCGCGAGCGTCAGCTCGCGGAAACGCCCGCCGTCGGCGTCGCCTTCGCGGATGCGCTCCGACAGCTCGCGATTGCGCTCCATGAGCTGCTGCTTCGTCGCAGCCAGCGTCGCCGGCCGCGCCGCCGGCGCCAGCAGCATGTCGAGGCCGCGCCACTCCGCATCGAGCTGCGTCTCTTCGTGCTGCAACTCGCGCCGCGCAATGCGGATGACGTTCGCCGCAACGCGCGCGTTGTACTTCCGGCTGCCGTCTAGCGTCGGCACCAACTGCTCATCAAGCAGCATCTCTACCGCGCGAAGCAATTCATCTACAGTCGGCCGGTCGTGCATCTCGCTTCGCTCCAAGTTCGCAGTTTGTAGTTCGTGATTCGTGGTTCTTGGTTCTTGGTTCTTGGTTCTTGGCGGAGTGTTCGAAACGCAGCTTCTGCGAAACTACCCACTACAAACTACGAACTAATCAACTCCAAAAGTTCCCACTCCGTCTCCGCGGTGCGGCGGCCGATGCTCGCCAGCTCCACGCTCTTCGATACGCCGTCGAGGTATGTGCGCGCCTGGCTCAGGCAGATGATGCCCCAGCGCAGGTTGCCGAACACCTCCCAAAAGCGCACCCGCTCCGGGTCGACCTTCCCGCCGCCCGCCTCCTCGTAGGCCGCGAAGAACGGCTCGCGGTCGCCGATGCCACCGACCGGCTTCGGGCCGCCGAATCGCCACGAGCGCACGCAGATGAACCCCATATCCTCCATCGGGTCACCCATGTGCGCCAACTCCCAGTCGAGCATCACGCGCAGCCCCTCCGGCCCGAACAGCACGTTGCCGATACGGAAGTCGCCGTGCACGAGCGTACGCGCCGTCGCGGGCACGCCAGCCGTCGCGCCCGCAATCACCGGATGCTGCCGTAGCCAGCGGAACGCCAACTCAAATGCCGGATGCGGCTCCGGCGCGATCATGCGGAAGATATTCTCGTAGCGCTCGACCTCGTGCACCGCGGGCGACACGCCAGCAGGCGGCGCCGGCAGCGACGTGAGCCCATGCTTCTCGACAGGAATCGCGTGAATCTGCGCCAGCAGCCGTCCGAGCTGCTCCGGCAGAGCCTCCCGCGCCTGCGCATACACATCCTCGCGCAGCAAGCGGCGAGGCAGCGTCTCGCCGTCGACCCGCCGCACAAAGAACGACTCTCCGGCGCCGACTAGCTCATCGCCAACCCACAGCGGCTCCGGCGCATGCACGCCCTCGTCGAAAGCGGCCTTCATGAGCTGGAACTCCATCGGCCGCGTCAGTTCTTTCGGCGCGCCGCGCACATCGCGCTGCAAGATCAGTGCCAACGTCTCAGCGCCGCCAGCGCGATAGATCGTCGCATCGAGCGACCACGTCTCGCGCGAAGCCCCGCCGGTCAGTCGGCGCAGCTCCGAAACGCGGACAGCGCTCGCGCCGGTTTCCCGCGCGATAAAAGCCTCGATCCCGCGCGCCAGTTCGTCGTCAGCCACACGTATTCACCGCAGAGGCACAGAGACGCCGAGGTTGATGGGCACGAGTCGAGGAAAGCGTATGGCTATGCGACAACGATGGCCCCATTGCAGGCGTGAATCTCCATCCGATCCCCTCTCCACGGCGTGGAGAGGGGTGGCCGAAGGCCGGGGTGAGGTGCGCGTATCCCCCGCCGCGCCCTCACCTACCCCACAAGCCGCCCTCTGTGTCTCTGCGCGGCTCTGCGGTGAAAACCCTAAACGACAACCTGATCCAAATACTCCGACAGCCCGTACCCCACAGCATCGCCGCAGCGGAATTCCGTCATGCCCTCGCCGACGTGCGTCGTCATGCCGTCACGGCGATTGCGCAGCGGTATGAAGCCCATCACGTCTCCGGTGACGTCGAGTTCCTCGCCAGTGTTGAGCTTCAGATGCGCAACGAGGCTCTTGTGAAAGAGGCCGTTGTCCTCGAACTGCGTGTCGATGTCCACGCCCACGATCTGATCCATCTTGTCACCGCGATACACCACGCCCGCCTGCGTGCGATGCTCCGGATCGCGCCAGACCGTCGACACCATCATCCCGAAGTCCGGGCCGAAGTTGATCGTCAGCCAGCGATACGAATGGATCGCCTGCCAGTAGCGCGGTCCCCACGAGTGATCGCGCAGCCCCAGCCCGTCGATCTGCATCACCTCGCCGTCGACTTCGACGGTGCCGTGCACCTTCATGTGCTGCTCGTAGTGCGCTTTCGCGAATTCCTTCTCGGGATCTACGACCTTGTGATTGGCGCCGGTGCTGCCGTATGCCGGCCCGGCTGCCTCGTGGATGAGATCGACCTTCACCTTCTTCCACGGATTGTTCTTGAACGCCGTGCGCGGGTCCGCCATCTGCGACGGGTCCTTCAGATGCACCGCGCCGCCTTCGTACACCGTGCGCAGTTTCACCAGAGGCTCGATCACCTCGAAGCGCATGCCGCCCGCATCCATCGCGTCGTTGTTCTCGATCATTGGCTTGTCGTACTGGAACAGCACGCTGCCGTCGGGCAGGTACAGCGTCAGAGTCATCTCCGCGCGACCCTCGTTCGCCCGGTTCCCCAGGCGCACGAAGCCGCCGCTCTTTCGCCCGCGGTCGAAGAAGTTGAAGTACATGCTCTCGTTGAAGTTCGGCTCAGGCCCCAACGGATGCGTGTAGTCGTCCTTGCCCATGATGTCACCGAATATCGCGACCATGCTTCACCTCAAATCAAGTTGCGGACGCTTCGATCGGAGCGCTCCCGATGCTGTCGAGTGTACGTCAACGACAACAGGCGCGAAACACGAAGGACACGCCACACCGAAGCTACACCGAAGTCACGCCGGCCCATGATGGCCCACCACATCCACGGCGTTTCGGGATACGCGAGGGCGAACGGGCCGATTGGCGGCAGCGCCTACTCCATGTGGCACTCAGAATCAGCAATCGCGGCGCGTATTGTCTACAGAGAGACGAAATCGGAGCCCGGCAATGCGAGCACACGATGCAGATTCTCACGGATCAAAGGTTGCTTCTCGCCGAAGCCAGCGTGCTGGACAGTGCGGATGGCGCGCTACTGCTCGATGTCGCCACGCAAGGACGTTTGCTCACGTACTATTTTGGCGCACAACACCGTCAGGTTGTCCTGACGGACGACGGCGTAGAGATTCGTGGGAGGCTAACAACCCGGTGGCGCGATTCGAGTCGCGAGTGGCTGGTGGAAGCGGCGGAGCGCCTTGATGCGATACCGGTTGAGAATCAAGATGCTCACTCCAAGAGGCGCTTGACGTTAGCGCTAGCGGCGACGCTCGCGCCCGTTTCTACTGGCCGCTGCGTGGCCGTTCAGGCGTACAACGAGCCTCACGGCCTGCGCGTCGCCGCCGGGTAACCGCTGACGCTCGACCGCCCAATGCCAAACGAGTTAGCGAATAGGGATGGCGGAGACGACCTCAGACGAGACACCGAAACTGCGAACCACGCTGACCTTCTGGCAGGTCACTGCCACCGGCGTCGGCATTGTCATCGGCGCAGGCATCTACGTGCTCGTCGGCGAAGCGGCCAAAGACGCGGGCAACGGCGTTTGGATCTCGTTTGGCATCGCTGCCGTGCTCAGCGCGCTCACCGCCATGACCTACGCCGAGCTGACCAGTATGTTCCCCTCCGCAGGCGCCGAGTATGAGTATGGTCGCCACGCATTCAACGAATTCTTCGGCTTCATGGCAGGATGGATGATGGTCGTCGCCTATGTAGTCGCCGCCGCGGCCGTCTCGATCGGCTTTGCGCACTATCTACAGCACTTCGTCGACGTCGACCTGGGCATCGGCGCGATCGGATTGCTCGTTGTTCTGACAGCCGTCGTCACTGCAGGTATCGAACGCTCCATCTGGCTGTCGATCGCCCTGGCCGCTCTTCAGGTCGGCGGCCTCCTGCTTGTCATCGCCTCGGGCGCCCCGCATATCGGCGACCGCTCTCTGGTCGAGGGCGCCTCCGCTACGGGCGTGCTGTCCGGCGCGTCGCTGGTGTTCTTTGCGTTCATCGGCTTCGACGACATCGCCACGCTCTCTGAGGAAACGCACGATGCCGCCAGGGTGATACCGCGAGCCTTGTTGGCGACACTTGTTATCTCCGGCACCCTCTACATCCTTGTCGGAATTTCCGCCGTCAGCCTCGTCGGTGGCGATGCGCTCGCTGCGTCCGACCGTCCGCTCGCCCTCGTCATCGAAGACGACTGGGGTAACCGTGCAGCCGGCATCATCGCAGGCCTCGCGCTCGCCGCTACCATCAACACGACGCTGCTCTTGCTCACAGCGTCGTCGCGCATCATGTTCGGCATGGCGCGTCAGGGCGCGATGCCGCGCGCGCTCGCCCATGTGGGCAAGCGCGGCCAGGCGCCGTACCTTGCCGCGGTCGTCGGACTCGTCTTCGCGGCTATGTTTGCGGCCATCGGCAATATCGGCCTCGTCGCCTCGGTCACGGATTTCTCCGTCTACGCAATCTTCCTCATGATGAACGCTTCCGTCATTGCCCTGCGCTTTCGGATGCCGGATGCGCCACGATCCATGCGGACGCCGCTCAACATCGGCCGCGTCCCGTTGCTGCCGATCGCCGCCATCGCCACGATCGTCTTGATGCTGGTCTTTCTCGACCGAAATGCGTGGTTCCTGGGCGCCGGCGCCCTCGTCGCGGGCGGCGTAGCGTGGCTCGTGATCGGCCACGCTACGCCCGCTAGCCCAGAAGGAACGCCAGAGCCATCGCGACCGCGGCCAAGCCCATGATCGCGACCGTCGCGCCGCCGATGACGTTCGACCAGAGACCATTTCGGTGGGGTCCCAACACGCGCTCGTCGTTGCTGACGACCAGTATCGCAGCGATCAATACGGGCGATATGACACCGTTTACTACCGCCGCGACAAACAGCGCTCTGATAGCCCCGATGCCCGACAGCGCGATCAGCAGTCCGATTCCCGTGGACAACGCAATCACCGCATAGAATTGCGGCGCTTGCGTCGGCTTGTTCTCAAGGCCTTCGCGCCAGTCGAACACTTCCGCCACCGCGTAGGCCGCCGAGCCAGCCAATACCGGAATCGAAAGCAGTCCCGTCCCGATAAACCCGATCGCGAACAAGATCGTCGCCTTGTCGCCAGCGAGCGGCCGCAGCGCCTCCGCTGCTTCCTTCGCCGTCGAGATCTCGCGGATGCCGGCTGGATATAGTGTCGCCGCTGTCGTCATGACGATGAAGTAGAACACCACGTTCGCCAGCAGCATGCCGATGCTCGTGTCGATCTGCACGCGACGAAGTTCGTCCTCGTCACCAGGTTCGATGCCCTTGCGGTGCAGTTCTTCCACTTCTTCGGACGTCTCCCAGAAGAACAGATACGGCGAGATCGTTGTTCCTAATACCGCTACCAATGTGGTGATGAACGTCGCATTCAACGTGATGCGTGGGAGAAACGTCGCCCGGGCGGCGGCGCCCCAGTCTGGCGATGCGTAGAAGGCATCCACCACGTACGCGAAAAGCACGAGCGTCAGTAACTTCAGGTAGTTAGAGAACACTCGGTATGGGACAACGATCTCGGTCGCCGCGATAGCGACTCCGATCGGCACGATCGCCGCCTGTTCCGGCACGCCGACCAGCAGATTGAACCCCGCCGCCACGGCAGCGATATCCGCGCCGATGTTGACCGTGTTCGCGACGAACAGGAGCGACACCAGCACGACCAGCAGTTTCCGCGAGTAGTGCCGCCGCAGCACCGACGCGAGCCCACCTCCGGTGACAAGGCCAATGCGCGCGCACATCTCCTGCACGCCGATGTTCAGCGGCAAGGTCAGTAGGCTCGTCCAGAGCAGGCTATACCCCGTTTGGGCGCCGGCGGTTGAGTACGTAGCAATACCCGAGGGGTCGTCGTCCGACGCGCCGGTGACGACCCCCGGCCCCGGCAAACTCCCGAAGCGGCGGAGCGCGCGCATGATCCTGCTGTGGCGGTCTGGCCGATTCTGGTTCATCTAGGGCGACGATACGAGGAGAGGAAGCCCCCGCGCAACTCGGCGCGGCCTGAAGGCCTTACACGGCGCAAGGCGAACTCGTACCGAATGCTGCCTCTAGCAGTCGGCGTGACCCTCGAACACCATGCTGTAGTAGATGCGGCCGTCGCTGCCCTGCGTCACGCCCGAGCCGAAGCGCGTGTAGTGGCAGTTCATCATGTTCCCCAGATGCTCCGCGTCGCCGCGCCACGTCGCCACCGCGTGGTATGCGGTGTCCGTCCACTCCCAGTTGTTCGACTCCGTGTTCTCGCCCGCCCACGCTCGCTCGATGCCGAGCGCGTCCAACACACAGATCACCGTGCAGCCGTTGTCGAACTCGTGCTGGATGCGGTGGTGCGCCGCCATGTCCTGGCTGTGCAGCCGTGCCACGTCGGCCAGCTCCTGGCTCGCCTCCAGCGGCGGCAGGCCCGCTTCCGTGCGAAGCGCGTTCACCTCGGCGTAGGTCTCGATCTCCGCGTCGAACGCAAGCTGGCAGCCGCTTGCAGCAACGGCCACCACGAACAACGCCAGCACGCCAGCGAGTGCGATAACTTTGCGCCGGGAAAGTCTGGTTCGAATCAACCGGCCTGCTTCGTCCACGACGCCATGTCGAAGTAGTCGCGCCACGCGGCGATCTTGCCGTCGCGCAGCTCGAACGTTCCCATCACTTCCAGCGCGACGGTCTTGTCACCCATCAGAAACGTATCGACGCGCTCCGTCAACACGACATCGCCCTCGGCAACGATCCTTTTGATATCGAATTTCACGCTCTTCGCCGGCCCGAGGATGAACCCCACCAGCGCCTTGATCGCGTCCTTGCCAGCCGCTGGCGGCATCGGCATGTTGTGGTACACCGCATCATCGGTGAACGCGTCCAGGATGCGCGGCTGATCCATCGCCTCCCATGCCGCGCAGAAGTCGCGCACAATCTGCTTCGAGTCGGCCATCTCTCC
>JANXYW010000100.1 GCA_025355835.1 Chloroflexota bacterium | reverse complement strand
TTCAACATCGCCTGGCTCACGGAGGTCGCGCGCGTCGTCAAACCCAACGGCAACATCCTCGTCTTCGGCACGTACCACAACATCTACCAACTCGGCCATATTCTCCAGCACGTACTCGACCGGCGGATCCTCAATTCGGTCGTTTGGTTCAAGCCGAACGCGCAGCCGAACATCACGGCGCGCACGCTGACCGAAAGCACCGAGCAGATCATCTGGGCCGTGAACGAAACGCCCGCGAAGGCGACCGGCTGGACATTCAACTACTGGGACGCGAAAGAGATGAACGGCGGCAAGCAGATGCGCAATCTGTGGGACTTTCCGGTCACACCGAAGAAGGAACGTGCAGCGGGAAAACATCCGTCACAGAAGCCGCTCGCGCTACTAGAGCGCGCGGTGCTGCTCGCGTCGCAACCCGGCGAACTGCTGCTCGATCCGTTCGCCGGCACCGGCACGCTGGCCGTAGCCGCGGCGAAGCACAATCGCGAGTGGCTCATGATCGAGAGCGTGCCCGAGTACGCGGAGATCGCGCAGACCCGGATCGCCGCGGCGGGTTGAGCGACGCCAGGTATTGCCGTCCCAACTCTGAAAGCTCATAGCCGATCTCGCGACTGATCGTCAGCCCGAGCGCCTTAAGTCGGCGCACCCGCGCTTTGAAATCCAGCGTCTCCCAGCCTATCCCCGCCGCGAGGATCCGCGCAGGAACGTGCGGCGCGCTCTCGATCAGCCGAAGGACATCGAGTGTCCACGGCCCTCGCGACGACAGCGCGTCGGTTCGGGTGAGTCGCTTCGCGAGCGCGTCGAGATCCAGGCTGGCCGTCGGCGCGGCACTCGGCGCTACATCGCCGAGGAATCGGAACTGCACGCGATGCAGCACCGTGTCCGGCCCGACGATGGTGTTTGCATGCTCGCCCGCCAGCTCCCATATCGCGCGGATGTCGCGGCAGCCGCTACGCGGAACGTCGCGACTCGAAATCATGCCGGCTGGCATGACCTGCACGTCGTCGATCTCCAGCGTTCCAATGCCAGTGCGATACGCCTTCCCGGCCTTAACCTTCGCCGTCGTCCACAGCCGAAACGTAACCGTGATCTCACCCGCAGCGACGCGCTCCCGGTCTTCGCGCCTAAAGGTCACCATGTCGCCGAATCTCCCGGTCCCATATCGTCGCCGCGCGAGGTGTCGACGATGGCGACGGAATCCGAGCCCTGATCCCACAGCGCTGTCTGCTCGCCGGCCTCTGCCAGCCGCGAGCACTGAATTCCCAACAGCCTAAATTCATCACCCGGCGCGACTACGTTTTCGAACAAATGCGTGGCTACTCCGACGATCACGGCGGCGTCGTCAATCGCGGTCTTGACGCTCGATTGGCGCGTGATGGTGTGGAAGTTCGTGTAGCGCAGCTTGATCGAGATCGTGTGCGCCCGAACGCTCGAACTCGTGAGCCGTCGCGCGACTTCCGTCGCGATGTCCGCCAGCGCGCGGCGCAGTTCCGGCCCGTCCGCAAGATCGCGCGCGAACGTGCGCTCGGCGCCGACGGACTTGCGCTCGTGCTCGATGATCACTTCGCGGTCGTCGATGCCGTTCGCCATCGCGTGCAGAAACTCGCCGCTCGAACCCAGCAGGCGGCGTGCATCGGCTTCGCTTCGTTTTGCGAGATCGGCGATCGTGCGGATGCCAGCACGTGCCAGCACTGCCTCGGTCTTGGGCCCGATGCCCCAGAGCGCGCGCACTGGCATCGGTGCCAGAAACGCGGCTTCGGTGCCGACCGGTACCACGACGAGGCCATCGGGCTTCCGCAGGTCGGAGGCGATCTTGGCGATGCTCTTGTTGCTGCCGGCGCCGACGGAAAGTGTCAACCCCGTCGTTGACTTCACTTCGTCCTTCAGTTCGCGCGCGATGCGTTCGGGCGCAGCGCCGTCGCGCACCCAACCCGTCACGTCCAGGAACGCCTCGTCGAGTGAAAGCGGCTCGACGAGCGGCGTCAGCGCGCGGAAGATCGCCATCACCTGGCGCGAGACTTCGCCATAGCGGTCGAAGCGTGGCGACACGCGCACGGCGTCCGGACACTGCCGCAGCGCGCGGCTCATCGGCATCGCCGAGCGCACGCCGAACTTCCGCGCTTCGTACGATGCGGCAGCGACGACGCCGCGCCCTTCGGCAGAGCCGCCGACGACAACGGGCTTGCCACGCAGCGCAGGGTTGTCGAGCTGTTCGACGGACGCGTAGAACGCATCCATATCGGCGTGGAGGATCGTGCGGCTCACCGTTGCAGGATATGCGAGAGCCGCTGGCTACTGCGAAGCCGCGGCGGTTGTGCCCGTGGTGGCGCCGAGCTGATCCTCGGGGATGACGTGCCAGATCTGCATGGTGTCGTTCCTGTACGCCAGCTCCAACGAACCGCTGAGGCCGTTCTGGAACTTCTTCATGCCGGCTTCGGGATAGTTGAACTGCTCCTCGTCACCGACGATTACCCACTCGACGTCGTACTTGTGCAGGATCGATCGCGCGACCGCGACGTCCGTGGTGGAGTAGAACTGCGTGATGTCCTGATGGCGCAGGCCGACGGTCACGCTGAACTTGACGCGCTGCTGCTCCTGGTGGAACTGCCAGCCGGAGACCGCTGGGTTGCCTGTGTAGATCGCGAAGCGGTTGGCAAGGCTGCGATAGGACGGGCCGTTCGCTTCCATGAAGGTCGGCGTACCAGCCACGTTCTCGCGCACCCAATTCACGGCGTCGCGCGTGTCCGCCATGTTGTGCGTGCCGTCGACGCCGGTCGCGTCGTAGTGGACGGTGTACGGTCCACCCTTGTCGAGGAACGCCAGTCCGTCGTTGCCGCTGCCCTGAGCGGGGTTGAATCGATCGTGGATGCGCGCCCGCGTGCCGAAGTACGGGTAGAGCAGCGCCAGCGCCAACAAGAAGACGGCGACAGCGGCGAAGGCGTATCGCGGCGCTTTGACAAGCGCTGCGTTCAACGCGCCGGCGCGCGCGAGGAAGGCGTCCTGCGGACGCATGACGCCGAACAGATACCACATGCCGAACGACGCAACGACGCCCCACATCATCCAGACATGCAAGTAGAACTTGAACACGGTGTTCATCCGCCCAACATCGCCCTCGAGTGTAAACATCTCGACGCCGCCGCACAGGCCCAGACCGAGAGCAAGCATCGCGTAGACGAAGAGCATCACCGGCGCCGTGGCGGTCGGGCTGCGAAGTTCGCGCGCCGCACACAACATCACGGCGACGAGGCCCACGCCCGCCAGTGCGATGACGCCCCAACGCTGGAATGTTCCCGCCCAAATCAATGTGCCACCGGCGAGAACGAGCGCCATCATCACCGGGAATGTCTGCACCGGCTGCTTGGGCCGTGCGCCGCCGAAAAAGATCGTCCGGATCCAGTTCGTGCGCGTGATGGCGCGGTTGAGGTTGAAGAGCACGAATCCCGTCATCAAGAACAGGAGGATGCCGAAGTGGCTCAGATAGTCCTGCAGCGCCGTGGTCTGATCCGCACGGTTGACGCTGTTATACGACTGACTGTAATTCTTCGCGATACTCGAAAAGAGCACGAAGTACGACAGGACGAAGACGATAGCCGTCTTCAAAAGACCCCAGAACAGCGACCGCAGCGTGAATCGCCCCTCCTTCGTCCGCTCGCCGATGATCAGCGCGGCAGCGCTTAACAGCAGGAACGGCGGGTAGTCCCACGAATTGATCCATCGCAGCGCACCGACGATCAGCGCCAGCACGAACACCATCGCCCAACTACTGATCTCTCTTGCGCGCACATGCTCGCGCGCCGCCCCGATGGGATTGAGGCGCGAGAAGTTCGTCACGACGCCGAATCCAACGCCCGCGGCGGTCATCGAGAACGGAATCGCGTAGAGGTGTGCGTGCAGATCTGCGAAGAGGAACGTCCAGAACGGGAACTCGGTGATCGGCGTGACGGTGTTCTTCTCGCCGGGCACGATCGTCAGCGCACGGCTCGGCGCCCACCAGTCGTACGAGTACGCCAGCTTGTGGAAGCTCGCATCGCCGAAGATCACGGCCTTGAAGCCGCCGACCGTCGCGACGATGCCTCCGAGGAACGGCATGTTTGAATGCCACGGACTGATCCGGTTGAGGTTGTCTTCGAGGACGCCGACGGCGCGCAGATTTCCTGCGATGAGCACGAGGAAGATCGCGCCGACGCCGGCGATGATCGGACCGCGGACGCCGATCGGCAGCCGCCCCGGCCTGCGCCGCATCAGCCGCCGCGTCGATTCGGCGAGGTTGTACGCGAGCGAGAACGTCGCCGCCGCCGCCATCGAGAAGAACATCGGCACGATGAGGTTGTACGCCACCTCCGGCACGATGCCGGTGAGCTTGGCGAAGGTCGCGGCGATGAACTGCCCGTACCAGTAGTAGTTCAGATATCCGCCCGCGTTCCACGGATCGATCGGCCCCTGCGTCAGATCCGTCGTGCGGATGACGCCGTTCAGGTAGGCGAAGTCCATCGGCTTCTCGCCGCCGTTGAACGGATGATAGAGATCCGGGTTTTGCAGCCGGATCCAGTACGAGAAAATGAACGCAGCGAGAAAGACGAACTCGCAGAACAACAGGAATCGCCAACGCTCGCGCACGAAAGCAAGCACGTCGACCCGCCACAGATATGCCGTGCCGATGCCGACCGCCACCATCAGCCCAAGCGCACCAGCGATCACCGGACGCTCGAAGTGGAAGGCGCCGAAGCTCGCCGGTTCGTAGACCAAGTATGTCAGCGCGAGGACGCCCAATGGCTTCGTCAGCAAGAACCCGCGATCGGGCAGTCCACGGAATCCGACGATCGCCAGCGGCACCAGCGCGAACGCTGCTAGCTCCATCGCGAGCAGCCAGAAGATCAGCGGGAAGCGGTTGAAGACATCGCCGGGGTGGAAGATGTCCGACCACGTCCCGCCAGCTTTCTGCGTAGCCAGCACGTCGGCGCGATACAGAATGCCGTTCACGCCGGCCGCGCCGGGCAGCGAGTTCACGCCGGGGACGAACGCGTCCGCGTGCAGTACCTTCTTCGCCATCTCCGACGAGTAACGATCGGTTTTCTTGTAGATGACCACCTTCGGATGGTCGTAAACGGAGTACGACTCTTCGGCGCCGGTGTCATCGAATTCGTGACCGAAAATCGTCGGGAACGACGTGAACTCCGCGACCTTGTCGAATCCCAGCTCGCCTGTTTCCAGCGTCGCGTAGTATTTCGACGCGATCGGCCACTGCGCAGGTACGCGCGAGATCGTGCCGGACAACCGCTCGCTGCTGAGCGCGATGTAGTCGACCTGGTCGATGTCCAAAAGCAGTTCCTGTACGTGTTGCGGCGTGTCCGGCTCAAAGTTCTTGAACTCGACCGATCCGTATGAGACGGCGGGTACGCCGGGCTGCCCAGTAGGCACGCCGTCGTCCCAGTGCTCGTGGCCGATCACCGCGCCCTGGGGCACGTTCTGGTAGATCCAAACCGACGCCGAGGCGCGAGTCACCGGCTCGCGATAGATGTTGTAAAAGGCGATGCCCATCATCGCCGTAAACACGACGATGACGGCGACGCCGGCGCGCACGCCGATCGGCAGCACAGGCTTCACGATCGCCAATCGCTCGCCGACGCGGCCGAGGGCGGCGAACGGATCGCTCGAACCAGCCCAGCGCCATGCCTGGTACATCAAGAACGCGGCCATGATGGTGAGAGCCGGGTAGAGCGGCAGGAAGTACCGCATGTACAGCGAAAACTGCATTCCCATGAAGCCGAAATAGCCCAGCACCCATGCCAGCGGCACCAGCCACACGCCCTGACGCTTTTTGAAGGCGTAGATCGCCATGAAGATCACGCCCAGCCACGCGGTCACGCCAAGCGCCGGTCCCATGCCCCAGGCGATCATCTGCTGCGCCGGCCAGATCCATTTCGATCGGCCGATCCACTGCACGTTTGGTGGGAAGGCGCCGTCGCCACTCAGCAGCTTTCGCTGGCTCACCTGATCGTCCAGCCAGTGCTGGTTCATGATGTCGGGATAGATCGTCGGGAACGGGCCGACGTGGCCCCCGCGCAGCGACAGGAAGTCGCGCAAGCTCGGCGCATTGAACGCATACGGCATCGCGATGCGGAACGCGATGAACCCGGCAAGCAACGCCACCAACGAACCCACGATCAGCTTGAACACGGACCGATCGAGAGCGGCGCCGTCGCGGCGTTCGGCGTACTCGGGTGTGTCGCCCGCCCACAGGGGCGCGAGGTACGGGTGAATGCCCTTCCATGTGAAAACGCCGACCGAAAGCACGACGACTGGTAGCAGCGACACCGCCGTGATTTTGCATGCTGCCGCGAGGCCTGCGCCGAACCCAGCGAGCACAAAGTCGCGCCATCGTCCGTGTTGCGCCGATTTCACGGCGAAGAGCAGGGTGAACGTGACGAAGAACGTCACGAATGGATCGACAACGAAGAAGTGTGCGTTCTGGATCGGGAACGCCGAGAGCGCGTACAGGAATGCTGCGAGCAACCCGACCTGGCGGTTCACGAGCTGGCGCGCCAACAAGAAGATCAGCAGGATAGTACCAAGGTCGAACAACCCTGACAGCGCGCGGCCGCTTCGATTGAAGTGGTCGTAGTCGTCGTAGTTGCTGTAGTACCCGAGGGACATCGTATTGAGATGCGCCGCGACGAACTTATTCAGGAAAAGCGGCAGGGTGCCATAGACGAACGTCGTCTGCTTCGACCCGTCGGCTCGCTTGATGTTGTACGGGCTCGCCGCCGACGTGTCGGTGTCGAAGTAGTTGGCGATGCTGCTCGGTCCATGCGTGTCTATACTGATCTGCGTCAGAAAGCGCTCGTCGGGATGCAGGTGCGCGTTGGCGTCCCAGTTGACGTGGTTCAAGCGCAGAAACGCGCCGATCAGCAGGATACTGATCATTGCTGCGATCGTCAGCGTACGACCGGCGTCGGCGGTAAGCGCGCTGAGATTCGGCCGTGGCAGCGAGCGCGATGGGCGAACCTGCCCCTGCGCTTCGATGACGGCTGCGGGATCGTGCAGCGGCGAGGTCTGTTCGCTCATACAGTATCTTCGTCAGCCAGACGCACACGGATGCGCCAAGAACGCACGGAATCATATCAGAGCGGCGTTAAATTGACAGAACGCCGGGCTGCTATTCGGCGAAACCCTTAAGGGTTTCGGCACGGCGCAGCGGATGCGTCGCGTGCCTTCCGCGGCGGGGCTTTGAGGTTCACTATCCTGCGACCGGAGGTGCACCACATGCTAATCGCGGAAGTCTCCGACGATCCGGCAGAGTGTTGCGTGCGGCGAATTGCGTGTTTTTCCTAACACGCTCAGCGCTCGCGCCGCGTAGACTTCGTACAGCAGCGCAAGGTAGCGCGCGCGTAGCAAATCTACGCTCTGCTATGATCCGTACCGTCTTGCGAGGCGGTGGTCAGGGAAGCGTTGGAGGATCGATGAGCAACAAGCTCACACTGGGCATTCTAGGCGTCGTCGCGGCGGGCATCATCGCCCTCGCGGTCGTGCTGATCGTCGTGGTCGCCGGCGGCGGAGGCGACAAGAAGAGCGCCACGACCGGGTCGGACACACCGACAGCCTCCGGTACGAAGACGTCCGGCTCCGGCACGACGACCAAAGCTGCTTCGGGTGAGCTGCGCCTGCGCGGCGACGACCCGCTCTTCCTCGATCCAGCTGTGGCGCAGGACGCCGGTTCGGCGCTCTATATCGTGGAAATCTTCTCTGGGCTCGAGCGGCTGGACAAGGATCTGAAGATCCAGCCCGATGTGGCCGAGAGCTACGACGTGAGCCCCGACGGCAAGACGTATACCTTCCACCTGAACAAGAAGGCCACATATCAGGATGGCCGCCCGGTCAGTGCGGACGACGTCAAGTACTCGTGGGAGCGCGCGCTCAATCCCGATACGGGATCGGTGACGGCGGAGAACTTCCTGGGCGATATCGTCGGCGCGAAGGATGTCTCGCGCGGACGAGCCACGACCATCAGCGGACTGAAGATCATCGACGACACGACGATCGCCGTCACGCTCGATGCGCCGAAGCCGTACTTCCTCTACAAGCTCACGTATCCGACGGCGTTCCTCGTCGACAAGCGGCAGATCGAGTCCAACCCGAAGCGCTGGACGCAGAAGCCGAACGGCACCGGCCCGTACAAGCTGAAGGAGTGGAAGCTGGGCGAGCGCATCGTGCTCGAGGCGTACGCCAACAGCCATCGGGGCCCGCCCAAGCTGAACACCGTCCGCTACAACCTCTCCGGCGGTTCGTCGCTCGTCGCGTACGAGGACGGTGACATCGACGTGACCGGCGTCGGCCTCGACGACCTCGATCGCATTCAGGATCCGAACGACAAGCTCCACGCCGAATACACAACGACGCCGCGCCAATCGATCGACTACATCGGCTTCAACACGAACGTGCCGCCGTTTGACGACCCCAAGGTTCGGCAAGCGTTCGCGATGGCGGTCGATCGCAAGAAGATCGCTGAGGTCGTGCTGAAAGGCGCGATCCCCGTCGCGAATGGCATCCTCGCGCCAGGCGTGCCCGGCGCGACCGCGGATGACAAGACGAAGCCGTACGATCCGGAAGCGGCGAAGAAGCTACTCGCCGAATCGAAGTACGCCGGCAAGCTGCCACCAATTACGCTGGCGGAAAGCGGCGCCGGCGCCACCGTCGGCCCGACGGAAGAAGCGATCATCCAGTTCTGGAAGGACAACCTCGGCGTCGAGGTGAAGATCCAGCAGGCCGAATCGGCGACGTTCTTCAGCGACATCGACCAGGGCCGCTACCAAATGTTCCACCTCGGCTGGATCATGGACTACCCGGATCCGGAGGATGTGCTCGACGTGTTGTTCTACAGCAAGAGCAAGCAGAACAACTCGCGCTACAGCAACCCCGTCGTCGACCAGAAGCTCGAAGCGGCGCGCATCGAGCGCGACACGGAGAAGCGGCTCGCGCTGTACCGCGATGTCGAGAAGACGCTCATCGATGATGCCGCGTGGATTCCGATGTTCTTCGACACGACGCACGCGCTGATCAAGCCGTACGTGAAGAACTTCACCTTCGCACCGACGATCGTCGAGCGCTTCCACGACGTCGAGGTGAATCGCTAGAGCGCTCGCGCAACGTTGAGGCAGGACGCCGAAGAGGGGCGCTGACATGGATGGTCTGGGGGGCTACGTACTCCGCCGCCTGCTGTTCCTGCCCGTGACGCTGCTCATCGTCTCGTTCGCAACTTTCTACATCACCCGCTGGGGCCCAGGCGATCCTGTGCGTGTGGCCGCAGGTGCGGGCTTCAGTGATCCAGAGGCGCTTGAGCGCGTTCGGCACAAATACGGCCTCGACAAGCCCATCATCGAGCAATACGGCGTTTGGGTGCGGGATGTCACGCTGCACGGTGACTTCGGCCCAAGCTATCGCTATCGCGATCGTACGATCGGCGAAGTCCTCGGCCCCAAGATATGGGTGTCGTTCCGTCTCGGTCTGTACGCCTTCATTCTCACATTCCTGATCGGCATTCCTGTCGGCATGTTCGCCGCGGTGAAGCAGGGCACGTGGCTCGATCCGTTCGCCATCGGATCGTTCCTGTTCTTTCAGTCGATTCCGGTGCTTGTCACCGTACCGATGATGGTGCTGATCTTCGCCGCGAAGCTCCATTGGCTTCCCGCGGGCGGCTTCGACGGCATGTTTTCGAAATCGATGGTGATCCCGACGCTGACGCTGACGATGCCGGGCGTCGCCGGCATCGCGCGCCTCGCGCGTGCGACGATGCTCGGCACGCTCGGCGAAGACTTCGTACGCACCGCGCGCGCCAAGGGCCTGAACGAATTCACCGTGATCGTGCACCATGTTGCGCGCAATTCGCTGTTGCCCGTCATGACAACGGTCGTCGGACTCTCGCTCGTCGGGCTCATCGAGGGCGCGTTCTTCACCGAGACGCTTCTGGGCATCCCCGGAGTCGGAAAGTTCATCTTCGATTCGGTGAACGGTCGCGACTACAACGTTATTCTCGCGGTCGTTCTGATGCTCACCGCAGCGTTCGTCATCGCGAACCTGCTGGTCGACATCGCGCTCGTTGTCATCGACCCGCGCATTCGTGGCAATCGAACGGGGGCCGCGTGAGCATCACCGACTACGCGATGCGCGAGGCCGCGCCGGATGTGACGTACGTGCGTGGCGAGAGCCTGACGCGCCGGTCGCTGCGGCGATTGTTACGGCGCAAACTCGCGGTGATCTGCCTTGTCGTCATCACGGTGTTCTACTCCGTCGGCATCTTGGCACCGTTCATCGCGCCATACACCTACACGCACCAGAACCTCGATCTGTCGTTCGACGGGCCGTCGCTACACCACCCGTTCGGAACCGATCGCAACGGGCGCGACATGCTGAGCCGCACGATCTTCGCCGCCCGCACGACGACCATCGTGACGCTGGCTACGTTTGCAACGGGGTTCGTGCTGCTGCCAGTGACACTCGGCATGATCGCCGGTTACCGGCGCGGCTTCGCCGACGCACTGATCAACCGTACGGGCGAGATCCTCGCCTCGCTGCCGGGGTTGCCGATGCTCGTGCTCGTCAACGCCACGCTTCGGCCACGCTTCGAGCACCTTGTCGCGCGCGCGGAGGACATCATCCACTACCACCAGTTGAGTTCGTCCGGATTCGCCGACTATTTTCTGATCTTCGGCGTGCTCTCGCTCTTCGGCTGGGTCGGCGGCGCGCGGTTGGTGCGCACACAGGTGCTAACGCTTCGTGGCTCCGAGTTCATTCTCGCCGCGGAAGCCAGCGGTGCCTCCACGCGCCGGATCCTGTTTCAGCACATCCTGCCGAACATCATGCCACTCGTCATCGTCGGCGCTTCCTCGTCTCTTGGTGCGATCGCGCTTTCCGAGATAGGGCTTACCTTCCTCGGCGTGGGCATCCAGCCGCCGCACCCCAGTTTCGGCGCGCTGATCACGGACGGTTCCGCGCGGTCAGTCCTGGAGAATCACCCTGAGCTGCTCATCGTGCCAGCGACCGTCGTCGCCTCGCTGATCTTCGCGTTCAACCTACTGGGCGATGCACTCAACGACGTGTTCACATCCCGCGCCCAGTAGGGCATTGATAGCAAGACATAACGCTGGGCGATGGTTGAAGCGTCGCTCCTAGACCGCGGCTTGTTATACTTTCACCGGTACGACGGATTCCAGCACTCCTCCGAACGGTCGCCACGGCGGCCGTCTGTGTTGTAGGGGAGTCAACAGCCCCGTTGGCCAGGTTGGCGCCCTTTGAAAGTTTCCACGGAGAAGATCCCCGAATCCCAGGTGCTGATGACCATCGAGGTCGAAGCCGAACGCTTGGACGCCGCGCGCGCGAAGGCGCTGCGGAAGCTGGCGCCGAAGGCGAAGGTACCGGGCTTCCGGCCCGGCAAGGCACCCTCGAACATGGTGCTCAGCTACTTCGGCGAAGAGCGGGTGCTCGACGAGGCGCTCGATGTGCTCGTGCCGGACGTATACCGCGAGGCGCTAGAGGCCGACGAGAGCATCGACGCCATCGCGCGCCCGCGACTCGTCATCGAGACGACCGAGCCGCTCGTCGTCAAGGCCACCATTCCCGTCCGGCCGACGGTCGAGCTGGGCGACTACAACTCCGTCCGCATCGTCATCGAGCCAGTTCTCGTCGAGGAGTCGCGGGTCGAGGACACGCTTCAGGTGCTGCGCAAGCGCGCATCGACGCTGGAGCCGATCGAGCGCGAAATCGCCTGGAACGACGTCGTCCGCATCGATGTGTTGGGCAACGTCGAGGGCGAGAAGATGGTCGAGCAGAACGATGTCGAGATTCAGCTCACCGAGGATCGCGATGTGTTGTTCCCGGGGTTCGAGGAATCGCTGCTCGGCCACAAGAAGGGCGAGACCGTCGAATTCACGCTCGCCGTACCGGAAGACATCAAGAGCGAGAAGTTCGCTGGCAAGCAGTGCGACTTCGTCATCAACATAAGCGAGACGAAGGAAGAGATTCTGCCCGAGCTGGACGCGGACTTCGTCAAAGGCGTCGGCGAAGGTTTCGAGGATATCGGCGCGTTGAAGCAGCGCATCCGTGAGGACATCGAGAAGGCGGAGGAGCAGCAGCGCGACAACCGCTACCACGACCAGATCCTCACGCAGCTCGTTGAGCTGGCCACCATCGATTCGCCGCCGGTGATGCTGGACGTGGAGGTGGACCGCATGATCCACGACCAGGCGCAGCAGATCGGCGCCGGCCACAACCTCGAGGGATATCTGGCCGCCATCGGGAAAACCGATGCAGAAGCTCGGACAGAGTTACGACCTGTCGCCGAGACGCGCCTAAGGCGATCACTGGTGCTGTCGCAGCTCACCGGGGCCGAGAATATAGAAGTCGCCGACGAGGAGATCGCATCTGAGATCGATACGATGACGGCAGCCGCGGGCGCGCAAGCGGCGCAGCTACGCCAGATGTTCGATAGCGAGAACGGCCGCGACACGATTCGGCGCAACCTGCTCACGCGCAAGACGCTGGCCAGGCTCGTCGAGATCGCGACGCAGGATGGTGGCGCAGTAGCGGAGAAACCCGCGAAGGCGAAGAAGGCCGCAAAGAAGAAGGCTGAGGCAGTCGAAACAACCGCAGCAGAAGCGCCCGAATCGGAAGTGGAAGCAACTCCCTAAGGGCAACGCCGCTTGAAGCCGCAGAGCGAATCAGATGGATATCGAGAGGACACCCGCATGATCATCCCGTCAGTCATCGAAACCAGTGCCCGCGGCGAGCGCGCGTTCGACATCTACTCGCTGCTGCTGCGCGAGCGCATCATCTTTCTCGGTACCGGCATCGATGACCAGATCGCCAATTTGATCATCGCCCAGCTGCTCTACCTGGAGCGCGAGGATCCCGAGAAGGACATCAACCTCTACATCCACTCACCGGGTGGCCAGATCACGGCCGGCCTCGCGATCTACGACACGATGCAGCTCGTGCGGCCCGACATCGCGACCTACGCCGTCGGCATGACCGCCAGCATGGGTACGGTTCTGATGTGCGCGGGCGCACCCGGCAAACGCTACTGCATGCCGAACTCGACGATCCACATGCACCAGGCGCTCGGTGGCGCGCGCGGCCAGGCCGCCGACATCGAGATTCAGGCGCGAGAGATCCTGCGAGAGAACGACATCATCCGTGGTATTCTGGTCAAGCACACCGGACAGGACGACGACCGGATCCGGAAGGACTTCGACCGCGACTTTTACATGAACCCTGAGCAGGCCAAGGCCTACGGCATGATTGACGAGATCCTGACCAAGCGAGAGGGATAGAGCGCGATTCTTGCCGAGCACCCGTAAGGGAACGTTATATCAGGGACGGCCCGTCGTTTGAACCCTTCAGACGGCTAGGTAGACTCCCGACAAACGTAGAGAACGTCCGCGCAGAGACGATTCACGCCGTCAAGCTGACAAATCGGCCCAGACAGCGTAGAATCGGCAGCACCGGAAGCGTCCCCGCCGCGGCAGGGACGCACAGTCGCTAGGGGGACAGGACAGCATGGCCAACGGTCGGCAGACGCGCGTTCAGTACCACTGCTCCTTCTGCGGCAAGAACCAGGATCAGGTCAAGCGTCTGATCGCGGGACCCGGCGCGGTCTACATCTGCGACGAGTGCGTCGAGTTGTGTCGCGAGATCATCGACGAGGAAGCTGCGGGGCCGGCGAAGACAAAAGTCGGCGCCGGACAGCGGACGCCGCCGCCGAAAGAGATCTTCGATCATCTGAGCGAGTATGTCGTCGGCCAGGTGCAGGCGAAGAAGGTTCTCTCAGTCGCCGTCTATAACCACTACAAGCGCATCTCCGCCGGCACGCAAGGCAGCGATGTCGAGCTGGAGAAGAGCAACATCCTGTTGCTCGGGCCCACGGGTTCCGGCAAGACGCTGCTTGCGCGAACGCTGGCGAAGATCCTCGATGTGCCGTTCACGATCGCCGATGCGACGGCGCTAACCGAAGCGGGTTACGTCGGCGAGGATGTCGAGAACATCCTGCTGCACCTCATCCAGGCCGCCGACTTCGATGTACAGCGCGCCGAGCGCGGCATCGTCTACATCGACGAAATCGACAAGATCTCGCGCAAGTCCGACAACCCGTCGATCACGCGCGATGTCTCGGGCGAAGGCGTGCAGCAAGCCCTCCTCAAGATCATCGAGGGTACGACAGCGAACGTGCCGCCGCAGGGCGGACGCAAGCACCCGCACCAGGACTTCATCCAGATCAACACGGCGAACATTCTGTTCATCTGCGGTGGCGCCTTCGAAGGACTGGACAAGGTCACGGAGCGGCGCCTCGGGAAAGACAAGCGCTCGCTCGGCTTTGGCTCCGAGTACAAGGTGATGGACTCTCAGAAGAAGACCGACGAGCTGATGAAGCATGTCACTCACGACGACCTGCTCCAGTACGGCCTCATCCCCGAATTCGTCGGCCGCTTGCCCATGGTCGTTGCACTTGAGTCGCTCGATGTCGACGCGCTCGTGCGCATCCTCACCGAGCCCAAGAACGCCCTTGTGCGTCAGTTCCAGCGCTTCTTCGGCCTGGACAGCGTCGAGCTGCAGTTCACGGACGACGGTCTCAGCGCCTGCGCCGAGGAAGCGATTCGCCACAAGACGGGCGCCCGCGGCCTGCGCACCGTGCTCGAAGACACGCTGATGGAAGTGATGTACGACATCCCGTCGCGTACCGACATCAAGAAGTGCATCGTCAGCGGCGAGACAATCCGCAGCCGCAAGCGCCCACTGCTTCTCACGCGAAGCGGCGCCAGCGCCGACGAGGAGGAAGCCGTCGACGAGATCGACGAAGTCAAGGACGTCTCGGCGTAGGCGCCTTGTCGCAGACCCACATACGAAACTCAGACGACCCGCATCACGCGGGCCGTCTTGTTGTGCTGTCCATCTCTAGAACCGTTGCTGGCTTATGTTGACATCTTGGGATGTTGACATGTCGATCCACGCCGAATCGTTCGTCGCTGTGATAGGATCGGCGTCGAAGTCGATGCATTTTGTGAAAATGCCAAGTCAATGACGCAGTCAGTACGCCGGCCCAACGTACGCAGGGGCGAAGAAGGCCACGCACAGACGCCGCCAGGGATGGTAGTGGCCCTCGCCGGCGCGATCGCGCTCGGCATCGGCGCAGCTAGCGATATGGGCTGGTTGTCGATTGTCGGAGGCGTCGTGCTTGGCGTGGGAATCATCGCGCTGTCGGTGCTAGAGCACATGAAGATCGACTACGACATCTACGATCGGCTGGAGAAGATCGAGAAGAAGTAGCGCGGCGTTACAGCGAACGTCGCAATAGCCGTACGCCCGGCGCGCCGAATACCCTCTCGAAATCTGGGTGTCGCTTTTCCAGTACGACTGCGAAGCCGGCCTTCTCGTAGGCCCGCTGCGCCGCGTCGTTGCCGATGTACACGCCTACATCGGCGACCGTCGCTCCGCGGGCGCGCCCCACTGCCATGATCTTCGTTAGAAGCGAGTCGCACAATCCGCGACGCCGATACTCGGGGCCGGTGGCAACCCACGCAATGATCCACGTATCGTCGTGCGCGTCGAGGTGGACCAAGTCCCAGACATCGATCGCCTTCCGACCGGCGGTGTGCTGCGCTGGCGTTCTTCCAAGCCGCTGGCTCACCTCTGAGATGTGAGCCGCAGTGCGTGCTGGATCATAGTCCCGCGGGAAGAACCCGCAAAGCGCGGCCAACAGTGTACCGCCCTCTTCGATGATGAAGAAATTACGATACTGCCCAGGCGAGGGCATCTCCGACCCCGACGCTGCCTCCAGGAAGGCAAGCGTCTCGGCTTCTGTACCGTCGATGTAAAATTCGAAGATCCCGCGAGGACGGTGCGCCCGATCGGCGGTGAGCCTTGACCAGGCGATGAAAGACGCATGCTCGACTCGCGCGGGGATGATCTCCAAGTCCCGCTCCCAAATGCCATGTAACTGCCTGCCAAGGCTACAGCTCGAAACGGAATTCTTCGTGGCGATCCGGGTCGCTCTCATCAGTGATGCGGTCTATGCGGCGGTAGATCTTGCGCAGCCACCAGTGCGGGATTTGGAACGCCGCCACGAGACACAGGCCGAACAGCCCGACGCCGACGATCTCGACGACGTGGGAATCCGCCTCGATGCCGATCGCCGTCACGATGGTCGCCGCGATCGCGACGAGAGATGCCGTCGTAGGGCCGACGTGGCCTCGCTCCGAGTTGAGTGCGGTACGCGCCTTCCTGAGCATCGATTCTCCCCGCGTCTACGTGACTTCCTGGCCGGTCAGGCGCCGGTACGCCTCCTTGTACCGCTCCGCCGTTCCCTGCACGACATCTTCCGGCAGCTCCGGCGCCGGCGGCTCTCTGTTCCAGCCGGACTGCGTCAGCCAGTCGCGCACGTACTGCTTGTCGAAGCTGGGCTGCGAGCGCCCGGTCTTGTAGTCGTTCACGTCCCAGAAGCGGCTCGAGTCCGGCGTCAGAATCTCGTCGATGACGATGACCTCGTCGTTGTAGAAGCCGAACTCGAACTTCGTGTCGGCGATGATGATGCCGCGCTCGCGGGCGTACGCGGCGGCGAAGTTGTACAGCGCCAGGCTGCGCAACTTCAGCACCTGCGTCGTCTCCGGCCCGACTTCCTGCATGAGGTCGGACAGCGTCATCGGCTCGTCGTGGCCCTCGTCGGCCTTCGTCGTTGGCGTGAACATCGGTTCGAAGAGCTGCTCGCCTTCGGTGATGCCCTTCTCCATGCGGATGCCGTTGACGGTGCCGTACTTCTTGTACTCCTCCCACGCCGATCCCGCCATGAATCCGCGAACGATGCACTCGACGTCGATGCGCTTGGCCTTGTGGGCGATCGTCGTGCGCCCGATCAGCTCCGGCGGCAGCGCAAACGGCAGTTCGTCCGCGGGCGTGCCGTCGGCAAGGCGGATGAAGTGGTTCGGGACGACCTGGCTGGTGCGTTGGAACCACCAGGCCGACATCTGGCTCAGGACCTTGCCCTTGTCGGGAATCCCCGTTGGCAGGATCGCGTCGAACGCCGACAACCGATCCGTCGCCACGATGAGCATCCGGTCGCCCAGATCGTAGGTGTCGCGAACCTTACCCCGGTATGTCCTGTTCGGGAGCGGAGAGTCGATCAGCACTGACATCGGATTGCTTTCTCGCTTTCAATACGGGCCTACCTCGACCTAATCTCTGGAAATCGGGTTGTGATAGCGGTACGATACACATCTCGAACATACGACGACATTGTACTTCGGGTATTGATCGGAGTACCGATCGGTAGTTGATGCCACCGGGGCGGAAACCGGCCGGTGCCGGGGCGCGGATGAGGGCGTGCGCAAGTGTAGCAAGGGTGAGACATGCAGGAGTCTCGCAGGACGACCATCAACGCAGTTGCTCGCGCGGCAGGAGTCTCCGCGAAGACGGCTTCTCTTGCGCTCCGCGGCGACCGGACCGTCAGCAACGCAACGGCACGGAAGGTGCGTGCTGCGGCGGACCGACTTAATTACGATCGACTGGGGAGAACCCTCCCGATCATTGGTGTCGTCACGCCACTGATGAACCACCCATTCTACGCTGAGTTCCATCAGCTGATGGAAGATATCGCGGCGCGCAGCGGATATACGCTTCGCATCGAGCCGACTGGTGAACGTCGTGACGAGCAAACAGTGATCGATGATCTTGATAGGGCGCGCGCGGAAGGCGTGGTCCTTTTGAGTCCTAGGATCCTGGAAGTAGAACTCGCGCCGTTGCTGAGAACTCATCGACCGATGGTCGCGATCAATTCAACAATGCGAGCTCGTCCAGGACTTTCGACTGTAAACTTCGACCAAGCGCACGGGGAGCGCCAAGCACTCGATCTGCTTCTAGCTCAGGGCCATAAGCGTATCGCTTACCTTGCAGGGCCCTCGTCCTCGCTGAGCAATCGAGTTCGCCAAGCTACGTATGAATCGACGTTGAGAAAAGCCGGATGCTTCGACTACAGACTGATTATCGAGATCAGTGGAAGCGCGCCGGCCAGCTATGACTTCGGATACACGGCATGCAAGCGCCTGCTGGAACTCACGGAATTTCCGGAGGCCATACTTGCATTCAATGACTTGGTGGCCATCGGTGCAATACGTCAGATCGAAGACTCTCAACTTCGAGTTCCGGACGACGTCTCAGTAATTGGATTTGATGATCTGGATATCTCGCGCTTCACGAGCCCGCGATTGTCTACGATTCAGGTGCATAGGCGCGCAGCGGCGGCTGAAGCCATGAGGATCTTGATTGCACTGATGAACGATCCCGACAAGACGCCGGAGGAAGTAACGCTTCCGACTGAGTTCATACGGCGGGAATCGACGCCACAGATGTCAGTTCGCGCGGCGCCCGCCGTGGGCGGAACGAAGCTTAGCCGTTGAGGTCGCACCTTGCCCTTGTCGGGAATCCCCGTAGGCAGGCTGGCGTCGAACGCCGACAACCGGTCGGTCGCCACGATGAGCATCCGATCGCCGAGGTCGTACGTGTCGCGAACTTTACCCCGGTAGGTCCTGTTCGGGAGCGGAGAGTCGATCAGCACTGACCTCGGCTAGCTTCCTCGCTTTCAGGTCGTAGTACAACAGCGTTTGTGCGGCGACGGGAAACGGCAC
>JANXYW010000080.1 GCA_025355835.1 Chloroflexota bacterium | reverse complement strand
CGCTGCTCGTACGCTCCGAGCACGAACTTCAAGCGGCACCCGCCTTCGACTGGAGCATGCTCGCCTTCTCGGCCGTGATCGTGTTGATCTCCTGAAACGACTTCGAGAACGCTGCGACTCCGTCGCGCTGCAGTTCGTCCGTCACTTCGTCGATAGAGATGCCGGCAGCGGCAAGATCGCGCATCACCGCGTGCGCCTCCGCGACGCCCACGTCGATCGTGCGACGCGCGACTCCGTGATCGCGAAACGCGTCGATGGTTGCCGGCGGCATCGTGTTCACGGTTTCGGGGCCGATCAGTTCCTGGATGTAGAGAATGTCGCTGTAGGCCTTATTCTTCGTGCCCGTGCTGGCCCACAAAGGCCGCTGCGAACGCGCCCCAGCGGCTGCGAGCTTCTTGAAGCGCTCGGCGCCGAAGACAGCGGCAAAGCGCTCGTACGCAATCTTGGCGTTCGCCACGGCGGCCTTGCCTAACAGCGACTGTAGCTTCGCGCGATCCGTTTCGTTCGTCGCGCCCGCGATCTTCGCATCGATGCGCTTGTCTGTCGCGGTGTCGACGCGGCTCACGAAAAAGCTTGCGACGGAGTGGACGCGGCTGACGTCTTGCCCGGCCGCAACGCGCCGCTCGATGCCGCGTATGTACGCCTCCATCACGCGCTCGTAGAAGCTGATCGCGAAGATCAGCGTGATGTTGATGCTGATGCCGGCCGCGATGCACTCTTCGATCGCGGGGATACCTTCGCTCGTCGCTGGGATCTTGATCAACAGGTTCGGCCGGTCGATGTTCGCCCACCAACGCTTCGCTTCGTCGATCGTCGGTTGCGTCTGGAACGCCTTGTCCGGCGACACTTCGATGCTGACATAGCCGTCGCCGCCATTGGAGCTGTCGTACACAGGTCGCAATAGATCGGCCGCGTCACGAATGTCGTCGATCGCGATGCGCTCGAACATATCGGCGGGCGCGATACCCTGCCGCGCGAGGTCTGCAATCTGTGCGTCGTAGTCGTCGCCGGCGCCGATGGCCTGCGCGAAAATCGTCGGGTTCGCCGTGACACCGCGAATGCCGTCCTCATCGATGTACCGCTTGAGGCCGCCGTCGTGCAGCATGTTGCGGCGGATAAAGTCGAGCCAGGGCGACTGCCCCTGCTTGTCGTACAGTTCGACCATCGAGTTAGCCATTGACGTCCTCCCTCGCGCGCAGTGAACGCGCTTCGATTGCGTTAATCTTGTCCAGCCGTCGCTGGTGGCGCGCCTCGCCGGAGAAGCGCGCACCGGCGAACGCGCGCACGAGCTCGATCGCCAGCTCCGAGCCGATGATCCGCGCGCCCAGCGTGAGCACGTTCATGTCGTCGTGCTCGACGCCCTGATGCGCCGAATACGTATCGTGGCATACGGCCGCGCGAATGCCGACGAGCTTGTTCGCCGCAACCGAAGCGCCGACGCCGCTTCCGCAAAGCACGATGCCGCGCTCGGCCTCGCCGGAGATGATGCTCAGACCCACTGCCTCGGCGAAATCGGGATAGTCGACCGGCGTCTCATCGAACGTGCCCTTGTCGATGACCTCGTGACCGAGGCGGCGCAGTTCGCCAACAATCGTCGCTTTGAGCGAGAACCCCGCGTGATCTGTTCCAACTGCGATGCGCATGCCTATACCTTCACGCCGCTCGTGTTCTTGATCACCGCGAGGGTGCGCTCAGCTACGTTCTCGGCCGTGAAGCCCAACTTCTCCATGATGGTTTGATACGGAGCCGATGCGCCAAAACGCCCATCTATGCCGATGGCGTCGCCCGCGTCGCCGATCCAGCGGTGCCAACCTTGCGTCACACCGGCCTCGATCGAGACCCGTGCGCGGATCGCAGGTGGCAGCACCTCGTCGCGATACGCGCGATCCTGCGCCTCGAACAGCTCCCAGCACGGCATGCTTACGACGCGCGCCTGCGCACCACGCTCTCGCAGCAGCGCTTGCGCTTCGACCGCCAGCCCTACTTCGGAGCCGGTAGCGATGAGAATCGCGTCCGGACGCCCGCCTTCGGCTTCGCTGATGACGTAGGCGCCGCGCAGCAGGCCGCGCGCGCAGCCCTTGGCGGTGCCCGCGAAGTTGGGCAGCGCCTGGCGCGAGAACGCGAACACGGTTGGGCCGTGGTATTCGATCGCGGCCTTCCACGCCATCGCCGATTCGTTCGCGTCGGCCGGCCGGATGACGTGAACGCGTGGCATTGCACGCAACGCCGCCAGATGTTCGATCGGCTGGTGCGTCGGGCCGTCTTCGCCCAGGCCGATACTGTCGTGCGTGAAGACGAAGATCGAACGAAACTCACTGAGCGCCGCGATGCGGATCGCCGGCCTGTTGTAGTCGGAGAAGACCAAGAACGTGCCGGCGAACGGAATGACGCCGCCGTGCGCGGCCATGCCGTTGATCGCGGCGCCCATCGCGTGCTCGCGGACGCCGTAATAGAAGTTGCGCCCGGCCGGGTCCTCGTGCGAGGCGATGCCTTTACCTTTGAGGTCTGTGCTGTTCGATTCGCTCAGATCGGCCGACCCACCAACGAGCAGCGGAAGCGCGTCGGCGATGGCGTTGAGAGTAGCGCCGGACGCGATGCGTGAGCCCATCGGCTTGTCGTCCGGCGTCCATGATGGCAGCGCGGCATCCCAGCCGGCGGGCAGCTCGCCAGCCATCGCCTGGGTGAACTGCCGCGCTTCAGGGGCATGAGCCTTCGCGTACGCGTCGAAGCGAGTCTGCCACGTGCGCAGCTGCTCGGTGCCGCGTTCGATTGCCTTGCGACAGTGAACCAGCGCTTCTTCCGGCACGTAGAACGACGTATCTTCGGGCCAGCCGTAGGCGCGCTTCGTGAGCGCAACTTCTTCGGCGCCGAGCGGGCTACCGTGGGCTTTCGAGCTATCTTGCTTGTTCGGGCTGCCGAAGCCGATGTGCGTGCTGGCGATGATGATCGATGGCCGATCGTCCGCTTGCGCCGCGCGCAACGCCGCCTCGACATCGTCCGCAACCATGCCGTCGATGCGCTGGACGTGCCATTCGTACGCCTCGAAGCGCTTGCCAACATCTTCGGTGAACGCGAGCGTCGTCGGGCCATCGAGCTGGACGTGGTTCGAGTCGTACAAGCAGATCAGCTTGCCCAGCTTCTGATGGCCCGCAAGCGACGCCGCCTCGTGACTGATGCCTTCTTGCAGATCGCCGTCGCTGGCGAGCACAAACGTGTGGTGGTCGACGATCGCGCCATCGGGGCGATTGAACGTCGCGCTGAGGAAGCGCTCAGCGAGCGCCATGCCGACCGCTGTTGCGAAGCCCTGTCCGAGCGGCCCCGTCGTCGTCTCGATACCTGCGATCGCGCCGCGCTCCGGGTGACCGGCCGTGGGGTAGCCCCATTGGCGGAAGTGTTCGATGTCGTCGAGCGTGATGCCGCTGTAGCCTGTCATGAAGAGGAGGCTATACAGGAGCATCGACGCGTGCCCTGCCGAGAGCACGAAGCGATCGCGATCGGGCCACGCGGGGTCCGCCGGATTGTGCTTCAGGACGCGATCCCAGAGCACGTAGGCCATCAGGCCAGCGCCCATCGGTGCACCCGGGTGCCCGGAGTTGGCCTTCTGCACGGCATCGATCGAGAGGGTGCGTATCGTGTTGACGCACAACTCATCGAGCTCACTCAGCTTCACGTCGATCATGCGCCGCTCTTTCTTGTTGCGATACGAGGGGTCGTTTGTGAGAAGCGCAGCGAGTCACCGTGGGGCTGCAAGACGGGAGTTTGCGAGTGATTTGCTGCTAGCGTGATGCACATCCTGTGACTCGTCCGCTTGCTTGATTATACCGGCCAACATGCTCGGCCAGCGCGTACTTATGTTGTTTCGCTCGGCGCGATTTCGTTACAAGGGTGCCGCAAGATCGGCAAACAACGCCGGCGCACCGCCCGTATGGATGAAGACGACGGCCTCGTTTGGCGAACACGTGCCGGACCTCACGAGGGCGAGGAAGCCCGCGAAGCCTTTGCCCGTGTATACGGGATCGGCCAGCACTCCCTCGGTTCGGGCGAGCATCTGTATCGCAGTCGCGCCTGCCGTGGACGGAATGCCGTAGCCTGCGCCCAAGAATGCGCCATCCACCGCCACGTCCCTGGCCATGACGGCCGGCCCGCCGATCGCCGCGGCGACTTCGTTTGCGATCGCGAGCACGTCGATCGCGAGGTCGTCTGCCGCCTTCGCGACCGCGAATCCTCGAACGCAGGCATCGGAGCCGAGCTTGCGAAGCCCCGCCAGCATGCCGGCCTGCGTGCCGCCGGTTGCAGTCGCGAGTGCAATCGTCGTCAGCCGCTCGCCGATCGCGTCAAATTGCAATGCGAGTTCCTGCACCGCCAGCGCGTGGCCGACGGCGCCGCGAGCGTCGGATCCGCCCACAGGGATGAGGTAGGGTCGTCGACCGAAGTCCGGCAACGATTCGATGAACAGATCGATCCACGGCGCACGGCTCGTCCGATCGTCGGAGCCGGTGAAATACGTCTTCGCGCCAAACAAGCCGTCGAGCAGGTAGTTGCCCATCGCGATCGCCGGCCGTGCTCCCGTGAAGATGAGATGCGCCCGAAGGCCGGCCCGCGCGCAGGCAGCTGCCGTCAGACGGCAGTGGTTCGATTGCACTCGGCCCGCCGTGATGATGTCCGTCGCACCCTGCGCCAGCGCATGCCCGATGAGGAACTCGAGGTTGCGGATCTTGTTCCCGCCAAGTGCGAGCGAGAGCAGATCGTCGCGTTTGAGATAGATGCGCGGCACGCGCGCGCAGCCTTCCGCGCGCAACGAGTGTTCGAGGCGCTCGGCGCGATCGAGCGGCGACGGCAGCGCCGCCAGGGCGAAACGCGGGTACGGCGACTCGAAGGTTTGGTACGCTGGCGTCACGTTGGGATCGTACGGCACAGCGAGGTGGAGGACGATGGTCAAGCGCGTCCCGAAAGCAGCGCTCACGGGTAATCCCGGACAGAACAACGACATGGAGCGCGTGATCGCTGTCTCGGCCGACACGGTTGGCAGCGAGCACCTGTACTCCAGCATCGTCACTACGGCGCCGAAGGGTCGGACGGAGATTCACCATCACGGCGAGTGCGAGACGAGCATCTACATCCTCTCCGGCAGCGCGCGCTTCTACTCTGGCGATGGTCTGCGGGAGATCGTCGACGCCGAGCAGGGCGATTTCATCTACGTACGGGCGTTCGAAGTGCACGTAGAGGAGAACTCCAGCGAAAGCGAACCGCTGGTCGTGCTGCTTTCGCGCAACTGCTCCGGATCTGTCGTCCACTACGTCGATGGCGCGCTGCCGCCCCGGGCGTAGCCGCGTGTTCGAGAGCGTAGCCGCACTCCTCGACGCGCACGGACTCGCCGATGTCCGCGAAGAGTCCTTCGACCACACGGGCTTCTCAGGCGCGACCCTTACGCGATTGATGCGCAGCGACGGCGTTTCGTTCGTCCTCAAGCGGATGTCGATCGCGCGCGACTGGATCATGCGGGCAACGGACGATCTCGCGTGCCGCGAAGCGGCGTTTGTGGACGCGAGCATCGATCTCGGCGACGCGGCTCGCACGCCGACCGTTGGCGCTGCGCACGATGGCGACGGATACGCGCTCTTGATGCGCGACATCAGCACAGAGCTGCTTACCGCGGACGCGATTTCGATAGCGCAGCTCGACGCCGTTATCGTCAGCATGGCCGCACTGCATGCGCGACCCGCCCCGGCGAGCGTACCCTGGTGCGATCTGGCACAGCGACTCACGCTGCTGACCCCCACAACAGCCCGTATCGCCGCGGCTTACGGCGCGCCCGTCGCACGCGATATCATCGAGGGTTGGCGGGTGTTCGACGTGCACGCGACGCCGCGCGCACGGACAATCGTCCACGGACTCATCGACGATCCGTCGCCGCTCGTACGAGCACTCGCGCGAACACCTGCGGCGTTTCTGCACGGCGATCTGAAGTTCGACAACATCGGCATCGATCCCAATGGCCGCTTGTGGCTGATCGATTGGGCGATGACGCTCGTGGCCGCGCCCGCAGTCGAACTCGGATGGTTCCTGGCGATCAACTCCCGCCGACTACCCGTGTCGCTTGAGGACGTGACGCGGCGCTATGCGAGCGCCGCGGGCATGACGACGGAACTTCGGACGCGGCACGATGCACTGACCGTCCTGTGCGGGCTGCTCTTGCGCGGATGGCGGAAGTCGCTCGACGCGGCAGCGGGCGACGGTGATGAGCTGCGCTGGTGGTGCGAGCGCGTCGAAGCGGCTGCTTTCGTACTGTCGTAGAACAGACTGGCGTCGAGCGGACAGAGCAGCGAATCGGACTCTCAGAGCCCGCCGTCTACGAGTTGCGCCAGTGCCGACGCGATCACCTGAACCAGAATGATCGCGACCAAGGGCGACAGGTCGAGCATGCCGAGCCTTGGCATCACCCGCCGAATCGGGCCGATGATCGGCTCGGTCACAGCGTCTAGTGCCTGAATAAGCGGGTTGCGGGGATCGAGGTTGAACCAGCTCAACAGTGCGCGCGCGATGATTGCAAAAGCCAAAATTGTGCCGAAGAGGCAGATAACCTGCGCCGCCGGACTATCGCCTCGACAACTCGGACCGAACAATCAGGCCCCCAGTTCTTTCGAGCGCTCGAACGTGGCTTCGACGGCATCGATGATCGCGGCCCGGATGCCCGCATCCTCGAGCGCGAAGAGCCCGGCCGCGGTGGTTCCAGCGGGTGATGTGACTTCGTTGCGGAGCTGCGCTGGGTGTTTGCCCGTGGCTTGCGCGTATTTCGCGGATCCGAGAAACGTTTGCAGCACGAGCCGTTCCGCCACATCGCGCCGGAATCCGATGTGCACGCCCGCGTCGACGAATGCTTCGATCAGCAGGAATACAAAGCCAGGCCCGCTGCCCGAGATCGCCGTCGCCATGTCGAGATACTTCTCGTCGTCAACGTAGATCTCCTGGCCGAGTACGGCGAGCAGCGCGGCCACATGCGCGCGTGCTTCAGCGCCGACGCCTGCCGCCGCCGTCCAAACGCTCATCCCTTCGCCGATCGTAGCAGGCGTGTTCGGCATCACGCGGACGATAGCGGGATGGCTGAGAGCGCGCGTCATCCTGGCGATGGGCACGCCGGCCATGATGGAGACCACGGTCTGGTTCGCCGCGAAGCTCCCCTTCAGGGACGCGGCGATCTTCTCGAACTCCTGCGGCTTCACGGCGAAGACGACGAGGTCAGCGTCGTCGATCGCGGTACGTGGATCGGCGGTTGCACGCACTCCGTGTTGGCGCGCAATCGCGTCTCGACGCTCGTCGTTAATCTCGGCCACGGACACGCCATCGGGCGTCACGACGCCGCGCGCGATCGCCGCGCCAAGCATCGCTTCGCCCATGAATCCGCAACCGATCAGTCCGAGCTTCACCTGGGCTCCCCCGTTAGACCGCGCGTGCCCCGAATATGGCACGGCCGACGCGTACGAGCGTCGACCCTTCCTCGACGGCGACTTCGAAGTCGTCCGTCATACCCATCGATAGTTCCCGCAGACCGATCGCGTCACGCAACTCGCGTAGCGCGCGGAACACGGGCCGCACGTCTTCGGGATCATCGACGCGCGGCGCCACCGTCATCAGGCCCGCGAGTTCGATGTTCGGCAGCCTCCCGACTCGCTGCGCCAGCTTCGAGACCTCGGCCGGCGCCGCGCCAAATTTCGTCTCTTCACCCGCGACATTCACCTCGATGAACACACGGAGCGACCGCGTCGCAGCGGCGCTGATGGCTTCCGCGAGGCGTTCCGAGTCAACGCTGTGGAGTATATCAAAGAGGTCGGTCGCGGCCGGGACTTTGTTGCGCTGCAAATGACCGACGAGATGCCAGTTCGGAGCAGCCCCCTCCTCGCGCATCTTGCTGATCTTCGGCGCGGCCTCTTGCACCCGATTCTCGCCGAGATCGCGCAGCCCTGCATCGAACGCGGCGCGCGCGATTTCCACAGGATGCGTCTTCGACACACCCACGAGCGTTATGTCGTGCGATGATCGCCCTGCGCGCGCTGCGGCAGCGCCAACACGAGCGTGCACGGTAGCAAGATTGGCAGCGATGTCTGTCATCGCGCGCAGCGTACCGGACGCTGAGGCCAACTCACGACGCGACGCGCCGTTTCCTCGACGTGCTCATGCGCGGGATCGTCGGCATGTGCGCCTCGTCCCATTCCGTGAAGTGCTCCGGGCCGAGCGCCGCGATCTCGCTACGTGCTCGTTCGACACTTGCGAGCAGCGCCGCGATATCGATCTCGAGGTGTTCGGGCGCGAAGCTTCGGAGCTTGTCGGCGGATGCGTCGAGGAGCTTGAGGATGCCGGGATATTCGCCGCGAGCGTAGTGCACGAAGGCGGCTGCCAGTTGGATGATCGCCTGGAAGAGGTCGCGCTCCGGCAGCGGCGTCACCATCCACAGATCCTCGAGCGTCTCGTGGGACTCGAAGTAGTAGCCGTCGTTGAACTGCGCCACGGCGTCATAGAACTCGCCGAGGCGGGCCTGAAGTTGCTCACGCGTCAGAAGCGGTTCGTTCTTGAAGGTAGCGTCGGCCAAGGCGAATCTCCGGTGCGTTTGAGCACAAGGGGTAACTGCGGCTATTGTATCGGGCAAGCTAACGGCAACCACGAACACCAAAGGGAGCGCCCATGAAGGCCGTCCGCATCCACCAACCCGGCAGCGCGGACAGCTACGTCTACGAAGATGCGCCCGACCCAA
This sequence comes from Chloroflexota bacterium, assembly GCA_025355835.1. Taxonomy (GTDB): domain Bacteria; phylum Chloroflexota; class Dehalococcoidia; order DSTF01; family JACRBR01; genus JANXYW01. The sequence goes on along the minus strand of JANXYW010000080.1, from coordinate 730 downwards.
CGGCTGGCCCGGGCGAGGTGCTCGTACGAGTGAAGGCGGTCGCGCTGAACCACCTCGAGGCATGGGCGGCGAAAGCGCCACCAACCGTGAAGTACGACGCGCCGCGCATTCTGGGCGCGGACGTCGCTGGAGTGGTCGAGGTGTTAGGCGCGGGCGTGCGCTCGACGACGGTAGGCGCGGAGGTGATCCTCCACCCCGGCGTCAGTTGCGGCACGTGCGAAATGTGCCTCGGCGGCGACGACAATCTCTGCGCGCAGTACCGGCTGCTGGGACAAGGCCGCGACGGTGGCATGGCGGAACTGGTGACGGTGCCGGCGGCGAACGTCTTCGCCAAATCCGCGAATCTCACCTTCGAGGAAGCGGCCTCCATCCCGCTCGTCTTCACGACGGCACTACATATGATCCTCACGCGCGCACACTTGCGATACGGCGAGACGGTGCTCGTGAACGCAGCCGGCAGCGGCGTCGGCGTTGCGGCGATCCAGGTGGCGAAGCTGCACGGCGGCCACGTCATCGCCAGCGCGGGTTCGGACGAGAAGCTTGTGAAGGCGCGCGACTTGGGCGCTGACGAATGCATCAACTACACGACGCACGATCTCGCCGAAGAAGCGCGAAAGCTCACCGGCGGCCGCGGCGTAGACATGGTCGTCGAGAACGTCGGCGCGGAGATCATGGAGAAGAGCATCAAGGCACTCGCGCGCAACGGACGCGTCGTGACGTGCGGTGCGAC
>JANXYW010000065.1 GCA_025355835.1 Chloroflexota bacterium | reverse complement strand
TCGCCGTAGTGGACAGCCTTGCGCAGATCCTCCTCCGTCGAGGAGTGTGCGAAGTGCTCCGCCAGCTCCACGGCGTGCTCGTCGAGGCGGGCGGCGTAGTGCTGCTCGAGTGCCTTCGCGACATCGTTGTGGAGGCGCAGGCGGCGCGGCGCGATCATCTCGCCGTACAACGTCTGGCGGAAGTAGGCGTGCGTGAAGCGATAGCGGACGTCGCGCCCCTGCGTGTGCTCTTCCAGCAGCGCGACCGCCATCGCCTCTTCGATCGCGCTGAGGAGTTGCTCCTCCGGCACGTTCGCGACGGCACGCAGCACGTCGAGTGAGAAGTCGCGCCCCATGACGGCGGCGATGCTGAGGATGCGGTTGCACTCCTCGCTGAGACGCGACAGCCGCTTGCCGATGACGTCGCGCAGGCCCTCCGGGATCTGCGTGAGCAGCGACGCGTTCGCAACCCACTGGCCGCCTTCGCGCTGCGCCAGTCCGGACTCGAGGATGTAGCGCGCCACCTCCTGGATGAAGAGCGGGTTACCCTCCGTCTGGCGGTAGATCGCCTCCGCGAGTACGTACGGTACGTCCTGGCCCGCGATGTTCGAGAGCATTCGTTGCACTTCGTCGGGTGTGAGGCCGCGCAACGAGATGCGCGCGAACGACTCTACGCGCCGCAGATCGGCGAGCGCCGCGGACAGCGGGTGCTTGCGATCCACCTCAACATCGCGATACGTGCCGACGATCAGCAGACGGGTGCCGGCGAGGCTGCGCGCGAGATGCACGAGCAGTTCCATCGTGCCCTTGTCGCCGTCCTGCAGATCTTCGAGCACGATGCAGAGCGCCTGCGCGGCCGAGGCGTTGCGCAGGAATGTCGCCACGGCCTGGAAGAGGCGGAAGCGCTCCTCCTCCGGGTTGCCGGGCGGCGGCAACTCCACGGCGACGCGGTCGCGGATCTCGGAGACGATGCGCGCCACCTCGCCCGCCCCGGTGCCAAGCTCCTGTTGTAGCTCATCCTTCTCGCGTACGAGCGCGTACGAGCGCATCGCCTCGACAAAGGGGAGGTAGGGCAGCGCCAGCGATCCCTCTTCGTAGCAGTGCCCAACGAGGGTGCGGCCGCCGCGCATGGCGACGTAGGTGAGCAACTGCTCCGTGACGGTCGTCTTGCCGATGCCCGGCTCGCCGACGACCATCACCAATGCGCCCTGGCCGGAGAGCGCGCCGTCGAACGCGGCCTGCAACTGCTTCAGCTCCGCCTCGCGCCCGACGAACGTCCGTGCGTAGATCGCTCCGCTCGCCGCATCTTCGGACGGCTCGAACCCGGCGGCGGCCGGCGCCGCCTGCACGTCGATGGACGCCAGCGCCTGAATCACCTCCGTCGCGCTGGCGGGACGCTGTTGCGGATCCTTCGCGAGCAGGCGGAGGATCAGCGCTTCGAGGCCAGCGCGGCATTCGGCGGCGTGCCACGTCGGTGCGACGGGCGGTGTGTTGACGTGCTGCGAGATCACCGCGACGATATCGTCGCCGACGAACGGCGGCCTGCCTGTGACCATCTCGTAGATGATGCAGCCGAGCGCGTAGAGATCGCTGACGGCCGAGGTCTCGCCGCCCATCGCCTGCTCCGGCGGCATGTAGGCGGCCGTGCCGACCATCGTGCCCTGCATCGTCATACGCGTTTTGTCGAGCGTCACGGCGAGGCCGAAGTCGCCGATTTTCACGATGCCTGCGTCGGTGAGCCAGATGTTGCCGGGCTTGAGGTCGCGATGGATGATGCCGTGCTTGTGCGCGTGCTCCAGCCCCTGCGCGATCTGCGACGCGATCCGCACCGCATCGGCGATCGGCACGCGCCGTCGCTCCGCCGCGTCGATCAGGCCGGTAAGCTCGCCGCCCGCCATGTACTGGCTGACGATGTACGGTTCGACGACGCCATCGGCGAGCGTCTCCTCGCCCGTGTCGAACACGGTGACGATGTTCGCGTGGTCGCCGAGACGGCCCATCGCCTGCGCCTCGCGCCGGATGCGCGTCACGCCGTCGGCGTCGAGGCCGTCGGTCTTGATCGCGGCGAACGCCACATCGCGATCGAGCTTCTCGTCGTGCGCGAGGTATACGCGCTTGCGCCCGCCCTCGCCGAGGAAGCTCCGCACCGCGTAGCGCCCGCTGGCGAACGACGCCGGCAGCGGACGCGCGGGTGGAGCTGGCGCGGCTGGTGCCGCTGCCGATTGTGCCGTCGCCAGGGACGCGCCACATTCGCCACAGAACTTCAGCCCGGCGGCGTTCACCGTCTTGCACGCCGGGCACACCAATTCCTGCCGCAGCGCGCCTCCGCACTCGCCGCAGAACTTGAATCCTTCCGGGTTGTCGCGCCCGCAGGCCGAACACTGCATCGCCCTCACCCCGCCCAGGTTACTGCCCGGGACGAACCGTCACGGGGAGCCTCTACTATAGAGAAACCCGCGTGCTATCGGGAATCCGGGCGAACGGGCGTCAAGCGCAGGTCGATCGTGCGTCTACTCAGCGATCCTTGACGATGCGCAGGCAGAGCATCTTCGAGATATTGAGGAGCAGCCTCGCAGCGATGGCGGGATCGCTCTTGATGAGCTGGCGCATGTTTGCTTCGCTCAGGCTAAGGATGCGGACACCGCCGGTCGCCGCGTAGACATCGCGCGTACGCGGTCGTTCGAGCAGGAACGCCATCTCGCCGAAGACGTCGCCGGGGCTGAGGACTGCCTCGACAGTGTCGCCATTGCGCACTTCCAGCGTGCCATCGAGGACGACGAAGAGGTTGCGGGCCACGCCGCCCTTCTTCAGCACGCGATCGCCAGACTGACATTCGATGATTGTGCTCTTCTCCAGACAGCGTGCCGCTTCGTCCTCGGTGAACCCGTCGAGCGCCGAGATGCGGTGCGCCTCCAGTTCGCTGAGCGCGCTGTGCACTTCACCCCAATACGAGGCTGATGTCGTGTGCATGCGGCTCATCACCGCGCTGCCATCCTCCAGCGCGCGTTGGATGCAGGCGGGAATGCGTGCGTCGTCGCCGAAGTCGCGCACGAATTCGAGAAGCGGCGAATTCATGCGCTTCAGGTGCGCGATGTCTTCGATCACCAGCACGAGCGGGATCAGGTAGCCGGCCTCTGCGCTGTTGACGTTCGTCTTCGAGTACGTGCGCTGGCCGAGGCCGAGGTAGAGGTTCAGCAAGTGCGGCTCGCAATCGCCGAACACGAGCTGAATGCGATTCTCGTTGGCGAACTGCATGCCGCCACCCATCATCTTTAGCAGCAGATCGGTGCCCCGCAGATGTGGCCGCACCATCGCGCGCTCGCCGACCGCGATCGCCGAAGCGGGCAGTTCGGCAAGGAACGGCGCGAGGCCGTACTGGTCGATCATGCGCTGGGGCAGCGGCGCATCGCCGCCCCAGGTGAGGCGTGCCGTAGCGACGACCTCGCCGTCTATTTCGGCGTAGGAGATCCGGCTCTGCTCGTCGCAGTCCTCGTAGAGCATGCGCTGCGCGTGGTCGGCGACGGTCTGGTACCGTCCCATCTCCTCGACGTACACGTCGTAGCGCAGGCGGTAGACGGCGCGCCTCTCGTCCTCGGTTTCGGCCATGCCAATGTGCATGTATGCCCCTTTCGTATCTCGCGCGAACAGTGGCGGCACTTTACGTCACGCCGCGACCGCCGCCAAGGCGTATATGCGTTCGATCGCGCATAATCCCCGCATGGAACGAGAGGTCAAGATGCCCACGCCACAACCTCAAACTGCGACGAACGCCGCGTCCACCCACATCGACGCCGCCATCGTCGGCGCCGGGTTCGCCGGGTTGTACATGCTGCATCGGCTTCGCGGGCTCGGGATGTCGGCGCGCGTGATCGAAGCAGCGGACGGCGTCGGCGGCACCTGGTACTGGAACCGGTATCCCGGCGCACGCTGCGACATCGAGAGCCTCGAGTACGAGTACGGCTTCGAGGACGAACTGCCGCGCGAGTGGAAGTGGACCGAGCGTTACGCCTCGCAGCCGGAGATTCTGCGCTACATCAACCACTGCGCCGACCGCTTCGACCTGCGTCGCGACATCCGGTTCGAGACGCGCGTCACGAGCGCGCACTTCAACGAATCGACGAATCGTTGGGAAATCGAGACGGACGTCGGCGAACGGTTGTCGGCGCAGTACTGCATTATGGCGACGGGCTGCTTGTCCGCGCCGCGGCGTCCTAACTTCGAGGGGCTCGATTCGTTTGAAGGCGATTGGTACCACACCGGCTACTGGCCGCACGAAGGCGTCGATTTCACTGGCAAACGCGTCGGCATCATCGGCACCGGCTCGTCCGCCATCCAGTCGATCCCGATCATCGCCGCGCAGGCGGCGCATCTCACGGTCTTCCAGCGCACCGCGAACTTCAGCGTGCCCGCCCACAACGGCCCCATCGAGCCGGAGTACGCGCGGCAGATGACCGAGCGCTACACCGAGGTCCGCCGCCGCGCGCGTGAAGAGACGACCGGCGGCGTCGTTTCAGGGACGCCGAACGAGAAGTCTGCGCTCGAAGCCTCGGAAGAAGAGCGGCAGCAGGAATTCGAGTCGAGATGGAAGAAGGGCGGGTTCGCGCTCGGCGGCGCGTTCGCCGATCTCGCGATCAACAACGAGGCGAACGCGACCGCTGCCGAGTTCGTCCGCGAGAAAATCCGCGTCACGGTGAAGGATCCCGCGACGGCCGAACTGCTCTGTCCGAAGGACTATCCGTTCGCGACGAAGCGCCTCTGCGTCGATACCAACTACTTCGAGACGTTCAATCGCGACAACGTCACGCTCGTCGACGTGAAGAGCGCGCCGATCGTCGAGATCACGCCGGCGGGCCTCCGCACGCGCGACGCTGAGTACGCGTTCGACTGCCTCGTGTTCGCGACGGGCTTCGACGCCATGACGGGCGCACTGCTCGGCATCGATATCCGCGGTCGCGCCGGCGAAACGCTCGGCTCGAAGTGGGCAGGCGGCCCGCGTAGCTATCTCGGCTTGCAGGTTGCCGGATTCCCGAACCTCTTCACCATCACCGGCCCCGGCAGCCCGTCGGTTCTCAGCAACATGCTCGTCTCGATCGAGCAGCACGTCGACTGGATCGCCGACTGCGTCGCGCACTTGCGCGCGCACAACATGCAGTCGATCGAACCGACACCGGAAGCGCAAGACGCGTGGGTCGATCACGTGAACGAAGTCGCGAACTTCACGCTCTTCCCGCAGGCCAACTCGTGGTACATCGGCGCCAACATCCCCGGCAAACCGCGCGTGTTCATGCCGTACGTCGGCGGCGTCGGCGCCTACGCGCTCAAGTGCAAGGAAGTCGTCGCCAACGGCTACGAGGGGTTCGTGTTGCGGGCGTAGCCGTCGTCCGACCATCGGTTCTCGAACCCGCATCAGCGTTGAAGGCCCATGGTTTTGGGATCGTAGGTTACGTTCGCGTCCGTGCGACCAGCGCGTGAGCGAAGGTTGCGAACCTCCGGGACGAACAGCACGATCGTCGTGGGCACCACCACCAGGAGCACGCCAATCCAGAGCGTCGCATCCACTCCGATGAGGCGCGAGATCGGACCGGCGGCAACGAGGCCGATCGGCGATATGCCGATGGAGCCCAGGGCGTCGTAGGCGCTGACGCGGGAGAGCGCTTCGGGCGCGACGTGCTCGTGCAGCGCCGTAGACCAGTACACGCCGAAGACCTCCATGCCGATGCCGTTGACTACGGCGGCGCAGATGATGACCGCCAACGGCAGGCCCATCGCGAGCGCTGCCATCGGCAGCGCGTGCCCGAAGACGGCGATGGTAGCGACCAGGAGTGGGCGCTGCGGACGCCAGCGTAGGGCGACGAGCCCGCCGACAAGCAACCCCGCCGCCTGGCCTCCGAGGATCGCCGCCCACGAACTCGCGCCGGAGAGATCGCGTTCTGCGACGACGGGACCCAGCACCAGGAAGGCGCCGAGGAAGCCGAGCAGCATCACCGAAAACTGGGCGACGATGGCCCACAGCCAGCGATGCGCGGTGAATTCGGTCCAGCCGTCACGAAGATCCGTGAGGAAGCTGCTTCCCGCCCCGGCCGCGGCTTCGATGCCACGCATCGAGGCCATGAGAGCAGCGGCGACGAGGAACGTCGCGGCATCGACGGCGATCGCCCAACCGGGGTTGAATGCGGCGACAAGCACGCCGGCAAGCGCGGCCCCAAGGATCAACGTCGAATTCGTGCCCAACCGAATCAGCGCGTTTGCTTCCTGCAGCCGGTCTTCCGGGACGGTGAGCGGCACGAGCGCCGAATCGGCCGGATAGAACAGCGCAAACCCGGCGCCGTTGATCGCTTCGAGGATCACGAGGTGCCAGACTTCGGCATGGCCCGACAGCAGCAGGACTGCGGCGACCGCTTGCGCGCCGCCGCCCACGACGTTGCTGCCGACCAACACGGTGCTCCGCGGAAGGCGATCCGCGATGACGCCACCGACCGCCAGCAGGAGTACGTTCGGCACCATGCGGGCGGCGAGGACGAGCCCGAGCGCAGACGCTGATCCGGTGAGATGGAGCACGGCAAAGGCAAGCGCTACCGGGGCCATCGCGTTGCCGAGAAACGACACGCACCGGCCAAAGAAGAGCATCGAGAAGTTTCGCCGGCGCAACAGGGAGGCGGTGCTTCGCACGGCTGGAGTATAGCCGGGCAGGCGCGCAGCGAACCCGGCCAACGTCGTCCGCTGGAACACCTCCGAGCTCTATCCGCACGAAAAATCCGAGGCGTAGCGACCGCGCGTCTCCCGCCGGCATGAGGGCCCAAATATGGTGCCGAAGGTGGGAGTCGAACCCACATGAGCGTTACCGCCCAACGGTTTTTGAGACCGTCGCGTCTGCCATTCCGCCACTTCGGCTCGTTGCACCAGCCACCGACAGCGTACCGATTGCCCGCCGCCCTCGCACGTGGTGGTTACCGAACGAACTGAAACAAACGCACACCCGGTTCGAACGCCGGCGGATCGGCGACGAGCCGATGCGATCCGACGCGATAACTGCGCTCGTCGGATGCGTCGAACCGCGCCTCCTCGAAGCCGCGGTCAACGAACCAGCGGCATATGTCGGGCGCGAGGTCATCGCCGGGCCGGCCGTACCGAGTCCAGATCACGGTGGCGCCCGGCGTGCACAGCATCGGCAGCTCGTCGATCGTGTGGTGGATGTCTTCGACGCTGATGTTGCC